>DRTC01000432.1 GCA_011372345.1 Candidatus Cloacimonadota bacterium | reverse complement strand
GTTCTTATGGTTGTCATCGGATTTGTTTTGAATCGTTTGAATGTGGCCATAACCGGAATGGAATCATACGCGCATGCAAATTATTTTCCTTCCTGGATGGAAATAAGTGTGACACTGATGCTTATAGCGATAGGTTTTGCCGTTTTTCGTTTGGTTGTTAAAAATTTTCCCATATTTACACCCGAAGAAACTGAACCGCTTAATATTCCTTTTAAGAAACAGGTAAACATGAAAGTCCTTGAAAAAGAAAAATTAGCTAAATAACACTTTTTTTAAGGAAGTGATAGAAAAATGAAAACTTCAACGACAGAAAATAGAAAGGATTTGAAGTGTATATGGATGCTGGCAGGAGTTGTCAATTATAAACTGTGTGATCGCAATTTTAATTGTGAAACCTGCGAATTTGATAGAATTATGCGAGGAATGCTTCCTTATGATAAACGAAATGAATCATCAGTAAACAAATATTCAAATATTAAAGAAACGGAAAATGAATCTGTCGCACAGAAATTGGTGAATCAGTACCTCTTCACCCTGTTGTCAAATTGTAAAATTCACTTAGACCGCTGTTATCATCCTTCACACTTTTGGTTTAAATCTGAATCGGACGATACCGTGCAAGTGGGTATTGATGAACTACTGATTAAAATCCTGCAGCCTGTCGATCGTATCATTCTACCGGAAATGGGGGAAGTATATCGGTCGGGTCAACTGATTGCCTGGATTATTCGGAAAGGCAAAACCTTTCCACTGCATTCCCCGGTAGAAGGAAAAGTGATTGAAATAAATCCGCCTTTTCTCCTGAACAGTATAAAACAAATAATAAATGAAAATTGTTATCTTTTTAAAATGCAAAGAAAAAATATTCAAGAGGATGTAAAGCAGATGTGTGGGAATCTGCAAAGTTTAAAGAACTACTTAGAAAAGGTGGAATTAGTAAAGATTCAGCTTGCTAAATCTTTCAGGAGCAATCTTCCTCTTAACCTTGGAACAACTCTTGCCGATGGCGGAGAGGTAGAAAAAGATCTTGAAAAAATAATCGGTCAAAAAGATTTTCAGAAATTGGTAACCAAATTATTAAAAAAGGAATAAATCGGAAAAACTATTTATATCTAACTGTATGATTTAAGAGATGGTGTGAGAAGAACTGATTCTCAAATGAATGGAATAAATCGAAAAAGGAAATATTCTCACAATAGCTCTGTCAAAATAAAGGAAAAAGGAGATAGTCATGTGGCACGGTAGAATTAAATTAGTGCTTGGGCTGTGGTTAGTACTTTCCGGAGTTTTTTCTTCTTTTCAAAGTCCGATTAATATGATGATTGTGGGATTTTTAGCTGGGGTGTGCTGCTTCCGCTCTTACAAATTGTGGCAGGCTGCAGCAACAGGCATCATAGGGTTATGGCTGTTTTTATGCGGGTTGAGTTATTTATTCAGCAGCATGGTGGTTCATCTTATGACCCCGGAAAACTTCATCATCTCCGGTGTCCTGTTAAGTATTTTTGGTTTATGGTGCATAATACATCATGCAAAAGAATTAACTGTTAAAACAGCATAACTGTAACAAAATCCCCCTTCGTTGTTTCGAAGGGGGATTTAAATGAGGTTTGGTTTGATGATGAAGTCAAATAATTTCCAATTAGGCGTAGGTTCTCACAAAGGTAATGATGTTCACCTTACTGTAATTTATGACAGTGTGTCTACAGCGCCTGACTTGCAAACCGGTCAGGGTTTTGCGTGCGTAGCTGAAGTTGGACCCACAACAGTGCTTTTCGATACCGGCAGTGATGGCAGCATCCTTCTGGCAAATATGAGGAAACTAGGGATTGATCCGGGGCAAATACAAATAGTAATAATTTCTCACAACCGTTCCGGTCATGTTGGGGGATTGTACGACTTTTTAGCGGTAAATCAGGATGCGGTCGTTTATGTCCCGGAATCTTTTCCTTTCAGCATAATCGAAAACATAAAAAAAGCCGGAGCAGAGGTCATTCCCATTATTTCTCCAATGGAACTTCAGCCAAATATTTTTACACTAGGAGAATTTACCAGTTATTTCAAAGAACAGGCGATGGCTTTGCGAACCTCGAAAGGTATTGTTGTTATTACCGGCTGTGCTCATCATAGCATCTTAACAATTATGCAGAAGGCAAAAGAAATATTCCCGGAAGAACCCCTTTTCTTAGCGCTGGGTGGATTTCACTTTGGTGGTCTCGGTTCAAAAGACAAAACTAATATATTAGCAGGTTTGAAAAAGCTCAGGTTGAAAAAGATTGCACCATCTTATTGCTGTGAAGAAACCTGCCGGATGCTTTTGAAAAAAGATTTCGGAGAAAATTATGTAGAAATGGGAGTCGGTGGTATAATAATAATTAATTCTATAAAAGAGAACAAACGAAATATCCGAATACGCCGTAAAAAATTAACCGAAGATCATTATCTTTTAATGAAAGCAATAGCTGAACTGGCTTAATTTTTATAATTACTACCTGCGATTGATCTAATTACAACTTTTATTATTCCAGATTATTCATTTAAACCGAAATCATAAAAAAACATATAAAGATCGCAAAGTTTCGGCGATATTTTTTTGAACCTTTCTGGTATTCCACAGAATAATTCATAATTTATTACTGTTATCAGTTTTAATCTGCGTGAATCAGTGGCTATTGAATAATTTCGGATTATAGTTTAATTATTGAATTGTCTTGCAATATTTCTTCATAAATCACAAAAACTATCTTACCGGTCTTCTCGGCAAGTAGTTCCTAACACCTTCTGACATTCCCGGCAAAGCGTTGCTTTCTTTAAATCGATATCTTCCACATAAGTTGAAGAATGCATAACACACTCAAAATTAGTACAGTGAACTAATCCCAGAGTATGACCTAATTCGTGCAGCACTTCTTTTAAGGTGCGTTCATAAAGCAAGCGGTTGTTGGCAGGAAGTCCGTAAAATTTGTTATGTAAGCGGTAGGTGGAAACAATCGCCCCTTTTCCTTCTAACTGAGCCTCTCCAAATATAAAAGTTAAAATAGGAATATAAATATCGACATTGGTTATACCGATAATCTTTTCACCATCGCTTGGTAAATGATTTAATATTTTGGAAAGGATAAAAGTAGAATGATATTGATTTCGCTCTTCCGAATAAAACAAATTCAAATCGATATCGATAGAAATATATGAAAAAATGTACGGCAAACACCGAGACAAATCCCCGGCCAGATTCTGGCAGAAGGGTGGAAAATGATCATTTAAAAATGCCAGGTATATTTTACGAGTCACTTAACGTTTGATGCCATATTTTTTCAATTTATTATAAAGGGTCACTCGGTCTATCCCTAATAAGCCTGCCGCCCGGGTAACATTTCCGTCCACTTCCTTAAACACCTTTTGAATGTGCTCTTTTTCAATATCTGCTAATGTTAAGGCATGAGTGCTATTTTTCTTCTGACCATCCGGATTTAGAGGAAGATCAGCCAGGGATATTTCAGACTTTTTACCGATAACCATCGCCCTTTCTATAGCAT
>DRTC01000431.1 GCA_011372345.1 Candidatus Cloacimonadota bacterium | reverse complement strand
GTTTATGAGATGGATTTTGAATTTTTGAAGGAGATTACTTCCGAAATTCAGGAATTCGGAAATACGGTATTTTATGATATTACGACCAAACCTCCGGGAACGATTGAGTGGGAATGATTTGGAGTTATATGGAGTGCAATAACCGTGTTATTGCAAAACGACGAAGTCGTTTCCTAAAAGTGGATAAAAATATCACGGATTTTTCACTCTAAAATTATTTCTCTCTCTTCTTCAAAATCTCTTCTTCGATGCTTTTCGGAACAGGTTTATACTCACTGAATTCCATGGTGAAATCTGCTTTACCCTGACTTACCGATCTGAATTGTGTAGCGAGTCCGAAAGTCTCTGATAGCGGCATTTCCGAATCGATACGCGTAAAGTGATTGTCTATAACTGTATCAGAAACGATACCTCTATTTTGATTGATAATAGCCATTATATTCCCGCGAAATTCAGACGGAGTTTCTATAGAAACCTTCATTATCGGTTCCAGGATAATCGGTTTGGCTTTGAAGTAATTTTGTCTGAAGGCAGTTCTGGTAGCGATCTCAAAGGCAAGTTGCGAAGAATCCACTTCGTGGAAGGCACCATCGTCCAAAGTCATCTTTACGCCCACGACTGGGAATCCTGCAAGTCCGCCTTTTTCCAATACTGATAAAAATCCCTTTTCACAACCGGGAATATATTGAGATGGAATATTGCCACCGCGAATCTTATTCCGGAAGATATTCTCATCTTTTTCGGAGTGTGTTAATATTCCTTTTATCCGGGCAAATTGTCCTCGTCCACCGGATTGTTTCTTATGAATATGATCAAATTCGACGGCTTTTGTTATGGTTTCTCGATACGAAACTTGCGGTTCGCAGACTTCCAGATTCACACCATATTCTCTTCTCATTCTCTCGATGTAAACATTCAAATGCAATTCACCCATTCCCAGCACGATCGTTTCATTGGTTTCCTCATCGACATTAGATTTGAAGGTCGGATCTTCTTTTGTGAATCTTGCCAGAGCCTTGGCAAGATTATCCTGATCTTTACTGTCTTTGATACTGAGAGCAAGAGATATAATTGGTTTCGGAAGATATGATTCACGCATTGTATAATGAATATTTCCGCTGTAAAAAGTATCGCCCAAAGCACAATCAACACCGAACAAAGCTACTATATCACCAGCTCTCGCACTTTTGATATCTTCCATATTATCAGCGTGCATTTTTACGAGTCGTCCAACTTTAATTTTGTTTCCTGTTCTGGCATTTACCAGGTCGAAACCTTTGGAAATCGAGCCTTGATAAATCCGTAAATATGTCAACTGTCCGTATTGCTGATTTTCCAATTTGAACGATAAAGCAACCGTTGGAAGTTCGGGATCGGATGATAGTTTAATATCTCTCATATTATCGTTTTTATCATGAGCGATATTAATGCTTTCGGTTGGATCTGGAAGATAGCGGACAGCCGCATCGAGAAGCAATTGTACACCTTTATTCTTGAAAGCCGAACCAATGAAAACAGGGATCATCTGCCTGGAAATCGTTCCGATCCTGACAGCTTCGATGATCATCTCTTCGGTTTCATTTCCTTCTAAAAAAGCTTCTGCCAGTTCATCGCTGAACATGGAGGCTGCGTCTATCATCTGCTCACGCATTTCACAAGCTTTAACTTTATATTCTATAGGAATTTCGGTTTCCATTACCTGCTCACCTTTGGATCCGGTAAAATATCTGGCTTTGCAGGAAATCAGATCTATTATTCCTTCAAAATCTTCTTCCAAACCGATTGGCATCTGCATTAGAACTGCATTATGATCCAACTTCTCACAAAGTTGATCCGTAACTTTTTCGGGATCTGCTCCAACTCTGTCTAATTTGTTGATGAAGGCAATATGCGGAACTTTGTAGCGTTTCAATTGCCTGTCCACAGTGATCGATTGAGATTGAACTCCGCTGACAGCACAAAGAACCAGAATTGCTCCATCCAAAACGCGAAGTGCATTCTCTACTTCTATCGTAAAATCGACATGTCCGGGAGTATCGATAATATTCAGGTTGTGATCTTTCCAGATTACATTGGTGGCAGCAGATGTGATTGTGATTCCACGCTCTTTTTCCAGTTCCATCGAATCCATCGTTGCACCTACACCGTCTTTTCCGCGAACTTCTCCGATCCTGTAAATTTTATTGCAATAATATAATATTCGTTCTGTTAATGTTGTTTTACCGGAATCTATGTGCGCACTGATGCCGATATTTCTTAATTTTTTAATATCCATTTTTCCTCATTTCCTCTTCCTTCTACTTCTACCGAAATCAGACTTTCCCTTTTTCTCTTCTGGTTTTGCTTTTACAACCAAAGGTTTGTCATTTCTTCCCATTTTTCTAAAAACTTTTATGATCTCTTCCGCTTCAGCAAAAGGAACATTAGCAAAGGAAAAATTATCATAAACTTTTATATCTCGAATCAGCCGAAAATTGATCCCGGCTTCTTTTTTTATCAGATCTGCCAGTTTCCTTTTCGTCATCTTGTCTTTATTTCCCAAAGCAATAAATAAGCGAGTTGTTCCTTTTGTGTCAGGGGAAAAATTATCTGAGCGAGCTTTCACATCTTTGATTTTCGCATATTTTTCAGGAGAAAATTCGTTTCTATAGGCATGGGTAAGAATTGCTGCAATTAACTCGTCCGGTTTGTGTTCTCCCAGGAGTTCGTAGGCAATGGGCAAATTGTCGTCAAAAGATTTCGTTTCGATGATCTCACTGATCTCATCTATTATGCGTTTTCGCTTCATACTTATTAGTTGTTTTATTTTTGGAATCTTCTCTTTTCGTATTTCTGCTTTTGCCGTTTTCTGGATATGCATCAGTTTTCGATACTCCGATGGTGTGATGAAGGTGATGGCAGTTCCGCTTTTTCCGGCTCTTCCGGTTCTGCCGATGCGATGAACATAAGAATCCGGATCTTGAGGAATAGAGTAGTTCAAAACATGCGTAAGGTCTTGAATATCAATTCCGCGAGCAGCAACATCTGTGGCAGCGAGAATACTGATCCTTTTCTTCTTGAACTGATCCAGAATTCTTTCCCTTTGATTTTGAGAAATATCTCCGTGCAGTGCTGCTGCGTCGTAACCTCTATCAGAAAGAGCATTTCCCAGATGTTGTGCTTTCAGTTTCGTTCTGCAGAAGATGAGAGCATAAAATTCTTTTTCGATGTCTATGATGCGGCATAAAGCTTCAAATTTGTCGGATGAATTTACTTCAAAGTATATTTGATCCGTCAAATCTACGGTAAGCCTTTCAGCAGGAACTTTAACTTCCTCGAACTTACCCATAAATTTCTGGGCGAGTTTAACAATTCTTGTCGGCATTGTCGCGGAAAAAAGCAGCATTCTCTTGTCCTCATTAGTTTGAGAGATAATCTTTTCGATATCTTCGATAAATCCCATATTCAGCATTTCATCTGCTTCGTCGAGTACAAGGTAAGAAAGTTGGTCTATCCTTAAAGTTTTCCGTTGGAGATGATCCAATATTCTGCCGGGAGTTCCGACTACGATCTCGACACCCTTTTTCAATCTTCGCAGTTGTCCATCTATTGATTGTCCGCCATAAACCGGTAGAATTCCGATACCACGATCTGTCCGGAACGAAGCCATCTCTTTCGAAACCTGGATTGCCAATTCCCGTGTAGGTGTCAAAACCAATACTTGCGTAAAACCGGTATTTTCCATATTTTCGATAATTGGTAATCCGAAAGCTGCGGTTTTGCCGGTTCCGGTTTGTGCTTGTCCGATGATATCTTTTTCGTTTTTTAATAATAACGGGATTGTTAAAATTTGTATCTGAGATGGTTTTTCAAACCCCTTTTGTTTAATAATTTCCAAAATTTCGTTTGAAAGTCCCAGATCATCAAAGTTATGTGTTTTTTCCATATTATTCCTTTATTTATCGCACCCGTCCTCCGTAGCAGTGCAACTGCGGAGGGTGGAAAGACGCAAAGAATTTTTTTTTCTTTTCTCCTTCATAATTGAATATTCCTTGTTCGATACTAGTAAGCCTTTGGCTTATTGGATATTTTTTCTTATGATTTATCCTACAACGAAGTTTGGAAAATACAAAATGTCACAGGAATTTCTTAACCATTAAAAAGGGCTGTCTGAAAGAAAGCTTTGTGGATTTTTTAAAAATCGAAGTAATTTTAAAACAAAAAAACAATCATTAGCTACTTTATTTCATTATAAACCAAAAATCAAGATTGCAACAATTTCAAAGAAACTTATAGAACAAACATATGATTTGTTAATTTATTTAGGTTTTTATCCAAGATTCATAAAACCTACTAAACAAAGAAAACATGAAAATATGATGTATGGTCTAGTATTAGAT
>DRTC01000430.1 GCA_011372345.1 Candidatus Cloacimonadota bacterium | reverse complement strand
GCTTCATTTTCCACAACTAAAACATGATGAAATTCCGGGCTCGATTCTTCACAGTACAATCCACCGCCACTGACAGAAGCGATATTGTTTTTCAGGGAAACTATATCAAAATTCATACTACTATATTGACTGCAATGAACTCCAGCTCCGGAATCCGCATTATTATCTCTGATAGAGACATTCGAAAATTCTGCTTGTGTTTCTAATCCATAAAAACCACCACCGAGAGTAGCATCATTATTTCGAATAATATCACCGGAAAAAGTTGGAGAGCAATAAGAACAATATATTCCTCCGCCTGCTGCTGCGGCTACATACGCTTCAGCAGTATTTCCATAGATAACATTATCATAAAAATAGACATAATCAGAAGCGGTTATGTACACACCTCCACCATGTTGAGATTGATTGTTAAATATCAGGTTATCAAAAAGAGTAATATCACTCCATCCGTATTGACAACTGATTGCACCACCGTTTCCAGCAGCAATATTATTATAGATGTTACTACTGGAAAGATTTACTTCCGCATTGTATTGCATATATATGGCGCCACCATTGGCATCATCATAATCACCAATGGCTTTTCCAAAGCTGATATCACAGAAGCTCAGAGATGAAGCAGATCTTGTTCCTCTTCCTCCCATAAACCTGAGTCCGTGCCATCCTCCATCGGGTGAATCAGGATATTGATAGAAACCGGTCGTATCGTTTATGGTGAAAGTTATCATATTATTATCTTCACCGTTTGCCAGAAGCTGTCCATTAATAATAAATTTGTAATGTCCCATAAAAATAACTTCAACACCAGCGTCGATGGTTAATGATGTTTCATTACCATACTGCGGAATTTCAATGTCACCAAGAATGTAATATGGAGAACCGGCAGTATTCCAGGTTCCGCTAACAATACCAGCAGGAACTAATGTACCATCATGATGATAATAATATGCTCCCATATCTGCCCTAGTACCGTCATCATCAGTTGCGGAATTCGGGTCTCCGGAATCAATGCAGGGAGATTCTATTGTTAAATGAAAATCCTCATTATCAGAATCAACAAATAGTGGATCGCTTGAAATATTTCCTTCTCCAGGCCAGGGTGCAGTTGGAGAGAAAACATCAGAATAAGAAACAGATAAAGATCTGGTTGATTCATTAATCTGGTCTGGAGAATTGTTCCAGATAATTGAATTTACAATATCAACTGTAGAAGTGGAATTTAAATTAATTCCACCTCCTGAATATGATGCATTATTTCCATAAATTGTTAGTTTATTAGCATTCAAAGTACTGGAGTCTAATCTTATTCCACCTCCCCATGAATATGCTTCGTTGTTATGGATTGCAGTTCTGCTGATTGTTGCAGTCGAGTTTTCTCCAAGATAAATACCAGCTCCTCCGCCAACAGATGTATCATTATGCTGGATTTCCGAATCAGAGATGATAATTTCAGCTTCCCAGCAATAAATTCCTCCACCTTCACCATTCCCGGCAGAATTATTTTCGATATTAACATTTTGTAAGGTCAAACTGGAAGCTGAACAAAAAATTCCTCCACCAATTCCATATGCTTCATTGTTTTTGATTGTAGTATTTTGCACTGATAAAGTAGTATTTGTAAGATAGATTCCACCACCTCGATTAAAAGGATCAACTCCATTTGCTTTACCATCCTTAATCACACAATAAGCAATTTCAGAATCATCCTGCCCGTTTGAATTTCCATCGTAAAATCGAAGTCCGCTCCAACCATCTTCAACAGCCTGCGGATAAAAGAAAATAGAGTCGCTATCAGTTCCAACAGATACCATTCTTCCTTCTATTGTAAACCGATAATGGTCGGAAAAAACAACATGTACTCCCGGTTCGATTGTCAATTCATCACCAGATTGGATAGTAATCCTACCATCAATAATGTAGGGACTATTCGCTAAAGTCCAGGTTCCGCTAACATCTCCTGATGGAATGTGGGTATCAGCATTTACAAAAAATGTTAAAATAAAAAGAAAACAAAAAAATAACATCAGCTTTTTCATAATTTCCTCCTAAAGCCTTTTAAAATAATTAGTTACCAAACATCTTCATATAATTCTCCACAAACAAAATTTTCATCGGATTCTTTTATTTAAATTTGAATAAATTTAGTCAAGAACTTTTATTTTTTATTACAGAAATTTATAAAAATTCTTCTTCTTCTTCTTCTTCAACTTTAAAATATAAGAAAAATAAGGAAAACGGACAAGATCGGCATCTTGTCTTACGATTGTTTGTTTCATCTTAATAGAAATATCCGTTCACTGATATTGGGAAGCCTCAGGTGGAAAATCTGCGGAATAAATTCAAAACTGAGTTGTGGTTATATTATTTGCAATTTAAAAAAAGTAAATGGTTAATTTTATTTTAAAAATTCTGATTTCAAAAAAAAACCGAAGGAAATCCTTCGGTTTAAGAAATTATTATTTAATTTGTTTTTTTAGAAAAACATATCTCGATTATCTTCAATTTTGGCATCTGTTTTTAATTTCTGATACCAGTTGGAAAGTTTTTCGTTTTCAGCTTTTGTTTGAGCTTCTTCCATCAATTTCTCTTTTTCTTCTTCAAATTTTTCCATATCCGGATAAGATCGTTTTGTCACAAAAGCTATATATGCTCCCTTTTCACCCTTGATCAAACCAGTATTCTGACCAACTTCTAATTCGAGGATCGCTTTATTCAATTCTTCTACTAACCTGATTTTGGGAATAGATTTATTCAGGTTTATGTCTGTTGCTTCCACGATTTCCCAGCCTTCATCTGCAGCAGCTTTCAAATATTGATCAACAGTATGTTCTGCGACAAATGTATCAGCTTTTTTAAGAACTTCTTCCTGTTTTTTCAGAGTTTCGACAGCTCTCTTGATCCTGTTTTCTGCACTACTCAGCTCTTCATAATGTTCACCAACTTTATAGGATAATTCTACTACTAAATAATCACCATTTTGAGATTTTACAGGTTCGGGAACAAATCCAACTTTTTCGGAAAAAGCGATTTTTACCAGACCTTGTTCCTGTCCGATTCCGGAAATATAAGTAGATTTCTCATTAAATTCTCTGGTCTCTTCAGCTTTATAACCAAGATCCACAGCAGCACTATCCAATCCAATTTCTTTAGCTTTTTGATAAAGGTCATTGGCAATGATCTCGAGATTTTCTGCAGTTGCTTCCGAAGCTTCATTCTTTAACAAAATATGACTTGCTTTGACTTCATCCTCACCTTGTTCGTTTTTTCGTTTATCAAAGAGTTTTATAATATGCCAGCCGAATTTTGTCAGGACAGGTTTGCTGATCTCTCCGACTTTAAGTTTAAAGGAAACTTCATCGAATTCTTTTACCATTTTTCCACGGGTAAAATAACCGAGATCACCACCTTTGGGAGCAGAAGGTCCTTCGGAAAATTCAATTGCAGTTTCAGCAAAATCAGCTCCGGATAGCAGCATTTGATAAATAGAATCAATACGAGTTTTGACCAGATTTTTATCAGCTTCGCTGGGCATCAATGCAACTTTTACATATTTATATTTGCAAGCAGGCTCTCTTTTGAAATCCTCTTTATTTTCTTCATAATATTTTTCAATATCTTCTGGAGTTGCTTCGATATCAGTGATCTTATTCGGATCAAAAAAGATGATCTTGGCATCTGCTTTATCATTGTCTATTTTATAATTTTCTTCAACCTGTTCTTCAGTAACAATTGTATCGGATTTAATTTTCTCATATAATTTTTCATAAGGAAGAGAAAGCCTGATATTTGTTTCCATCCAATTGGCAAAATCGTCATTTGTAACCAGAAGTTCATGATATTTTTCATAATCGAACTTACCGTCTGTTTTAAATTCTTCAAGTGATGTTATATCTTCCCCGGGATTTTTTAATTTATACAGAATATCATCTGTATTTATTTTTATATGATGCCTTTTTATTTCCTTATCATAAAGAATTTGCTGAACGAGTTGATTCCAAACCTCATCATTCAACCTTTTGATGGTGTTATCATCGAGTTCTTTATCCGGATTTTCCTGCACATAATTTCCGATCTTATTCTTAATCATCTGGCTGTATTCACGATAATGGATCTTTTTTCCGGCAATTTTTCCCACATAAGGTTTGGGATTAAAAATACTGGTAATTCCTCCCACAGCCATTCCTATTATAAAATCAAAAGCGACACCATAAGTTATGATCTTTGCATTTTTTCGCATTCCTTCAAACATTTATCCTCCAGTCATCCAAATAAATTTTATGGGTGCAATAACTTTAAGGGCTGTTTTTTCTTCAAGTTTTTTTTCTATTATTATTCTCAAAGAAAATATTAACTATTATCTAAATTGTGTCTATTAGAGATATATCTATAATATGTAGGATATTAGCAGTTTGATGTTAAACATTTCTCGTTTTATATGAAAATGAAGTTTTAATAAAAAAACCGAAATCAAAACTTTCAAACTTGACAGTAAAAATACAAAAATAATTTTTGAAAACTATTTTATATAAAAGGAGGTGAGATTTAGTGCCGAAAATTATTGCCAAAGAAGGTGAACCTTTCCAGGTAACTTTACGAAGATTTAAAAAATCTTGTGAAAAAGCTGCTCTACTTTCCGATATTAAGAAAAACCAATATTATGAAAAACCGACTGTTGCTCGTCGCAGAAAAGCAAATGCAGCCAAACGAAAAGCAGTGAAATTACAGAGAAAAGCAGCCAGATACAACAGATCATTTTAATGAACAGTCCGATCGATAATCAATTGGAAAAATGATAAACAGAATCACAAATGATATTAAAAAGGCTCTTCTGAATAAACAAAAAGAGGAGTTACTTGTTCTTCGTTCTTTAAAATCTGCTTTGAAGTACATTGAAATAGAGCAGAAAAAAGAACTGACTGAAGAAGAAAGTATCAAAGTATTAAAAAATCAGGTCAAAAGCAGGGAACAAGCAATAGAATTATATATTCAGGGTAACAGACCTGAACTTGCTGAAAAAGAAGAATTTGAGATCAAGATAATTAAAGCATATCTTCCGGAACCTCTGACAGAAGCTGAAATGGAGACCGAAGTGACGAAAACCATTTCTGAACTTCAGGCAGAATCGATGAAAGATATGGGAAAAGTAATGAAAGCTCTTTCTCAAAAATTGGGAACAAGAGCTGACGGCAAAATTTTGAGTAATCTCGTCCGTCAAAAATTAGCATAGATCAGTATTATCTAATTGAAAAATGGGGAGATTTAATTCTCCCTTTTTGTTTAAAAATTTCTTAAAAAACTGCAAATCTAAAATTATTTGATCAGAGGAAGATATGAATTTAGCAGATATAATTCTTGGTATTTTATTAATATTATTAGTTTTAAACGGGATCAGGAAAGGTTTCATCGCCTGTTTGATCCATCTTTTGGGCCTAATTACAGCTTTTTTTCTGATCTCTAATGTCGGATTTATTTTGAAAAGAAGCCTTATCATCAGGTTTAATCTGGATGCGACCTTAGCTCACATTTTTTCATATCTCATTATTTTTATCCTGATCATAATTCTGGTGAGAATTGTGATCATCCTGCTGCAAAAAGTTATTAATATCTTAAATTTAAATTTCATCAATCGATTCTTGGGAGCGATTTTCGGATTGATCAGCGGAGCTATGATAATCGCTATCCTTCTTGTTTTTATCGATGTTACTCCCATGAAAGGATTCGTGCAGAAAAACACTGAAAACTCCCGGATCGTTTCTTATGTCAGGCTGATGACTAAAGAACTTTTAAACTTGTTTCCTGATATTGAAGAACAAAAAGAGAGATTGAAAAAACAAATAGAATCACGGAAAAAATCTATCTAAATATGATTTTTTTTGAGCAACTCGAATATACTAAAATAAAGGAACTTTTAGTTCAGGAATGTCAGTCTGAACCCGGAAAAACTGTAGCATCAAAACTGCAGCCTTTAATTAACAAAAAAGAAATTGATCATAAATTAAAGCTGACTTCAGAAATTCAGGAATGCCTGAAAAACAGAATTTATTTCAATTTTGAAAATGTTTCCGATGTAGTCGGATTATTACGGAATTTTCATCATCAAACCTACAATTTTGAAGAATTCAGAAAAATTTATTTCAATATTTCAGCAGCTAATACTCTTAAAAAAAGGATCGAAAAATTAGAAGATTATCAGAATTTTTATAGGATAGTGGAGGACATTCTTATTCTTTCCGAATTGGAAAAAAGATTTAATGAAATTTATTTTACAGATGGAGAGATCAAGGATTCAGCATCATCGCAATTATTTTCCATTCGAAAAAGAAAGAAGGAAATGCGTAAAAGGATCGTTTCTTCCTTGAATGAAAAGATAGAAGATTTTGCATCCAGTAATTTTTTGTTCGATAAAGTCGTTACCCAGCGGGATGGAAGATTTGTGATTCCGGTTAAGGAAGGTTCGATTTCTTTTGTAAAAGGAATCGTTCACGGAAAATCAGCCAGCAAATCTTCGGTTTATATGGAACCTGAAGAAGTTGTTGGTTTAAATAATGATATCCATATTCTGGAAAGTGAGGAAAAGCAGGAAATATTCAGGATCCTGAAAAAATTCAGCGATGATATCCAGCATTCTAAAAAAGATATTCTAAAAAATACGGAAATAGTCAAACAGATCGATTTTTATTTTGCTTCTGCCAGGTTTGCAATCAGATTAAAAGCTGAGAAACCAAAGATCGCAGAAAAACCTTATCTGAATCTTATCGAAGCCCGACATCCGCTTTTGATCGAATCTTACGATGATTATAAAAAAGTGATCCCCTTCAGTCTCGAACTTGGTAAAGATTTTAAATTATTATTGATTTCCGGTCCGAATACAGGCGGAAAAACAGTTACTTTGAAAACTGTCGGACTGCTGACATTGATGGCTCTTTCCGGTCTTTTGATCCCGGCAAAAACGGATAGTACAATCGGTATTTTTCCCGAAGTTTTTGCAGATATTGGAGATAATCAATCTCTGGAAAATGCAATGAGCACTTTTTCTTCACATATGAAAAATATCGAGGGAATGGTTTCCAAAGGAAATTCCAATTCTCTTGTGCTGATCGATGAAATCGGAGCTTCAACCGATCCGGAACAAGGTTCTGCCTTAGCTCAAGCGATCCTGGAAAAACTGGTTGAGAAAAATGTTGCTGGAGTGATCACAACTCATTATACTGCTCTGAAAGTTTTCGCTGAAAAGACCAGAGGTTGTATGAATGCTGCTATGCAGTTCGATCCGGAAAAACATCTACCGACTTATCAGTTCAAATTAGGATTGCCGGGAAATAGTTTTGCTATCGAAGTTGCAGCTAAACTCGGTCTCGATGAAAAGTTGATAAAGCGAGCCAAAGAACTGACCGGAAACCAGAATGTCGAATTAACGGAACTTCTCAAAAAAATGGGAGAAGAAAAAGCGGAACTTGCCCGAAAGAATTATCAATTTTCTCTGAAAACAAGTTTATTAGATCAGAAAATTTCCGAGCATCAGGATAAAAT
>DRTC01000429.1 GCA_011372345.1 Candidatus Cloacimonadota bacterium | reverse complement strand
GATAATAATCCAAACAAACAATACATCAAAGGTGAAAGAATTTATTTCAAATTCGTTAGATAGAATTGAAAGAATTATCAATTGTTATTCATTTATAAAAAAGATTGGACTTCAAATAATTTCAAGTTCTCTTGAAGAGATCCCAAGAAATGGAGTTTCTTATTATTTTGGGAAAACAGTAAAAATGTATCATGCTATTGATTACAGTAAAATTGATGAATTATTAGTTAAATATGAGTATTTTGATTTCATATTTGATCGATATAACAGATCATTATGTGAAATTAATCCTAAATCAAAGTTGCTTATTCTTTGGGGAATCGTAGAGGAAATATTTTTTATTGGTAAAAAAGAAATAGAACCATTAAGTATCAAGAGTGGTTCTTTATTAACAACAAAGGAAAAAAAAGAATTTAAAAATTTATTAAAGAATTCTACAATCTCTTGTGATAAGCATACGAAGATTATAAATAGATTGTTTGAACTAAAAGATACCGATAGAAATTCAATTATTTCAGAAAACATTACTAAATGTTTAAATAGAAATTTCAGTATTGTCATTAAAGAAATTAATTTTGTTTCAAGAAGTAGAGGAAAACAGGCTCATACATCAGAAAAATCTGCAAATGATGTTCTAAAAAGCATATGTATACTACAAAGTTTGATTGAGGATGTAATAAATAAACTGATTTCAGAAAAGTTGTAAGATTTAGTAATTTTATCTGATGCTAAAACAAGGAGAAAATAAAAAAATGACAAAAGAACAATTCGTATTTGAGTTAGAGAAGATCGGAGCGATCAAATTCGGGAAGTTCACGCTTAAGAGCGGTTTGGTTTCACCATTCTATTTCGATTTGCGGGATATGATCAGTTTTCCGGAAATTCTGGAAGGAGTTTCCGAACTGCTGGCGGAAAGGATCAAAGATATGAAATTCGATGTGCTCACGGGAATCCCTTACACAGCACTTCCCATTGCATCGCTGGTCGCTTCCAAACTGAAAAAACCGCTGGTGTATATGCGTAAGGAAGAAAAGGCATATGGAACCGGGAAGAACATCATCGGAAAATTCGAGAAAGGTGCGAAATGTCTGGTTATCGATGATTTGATCACAACCGGAGCAAGCAAGATCGAGACTGCGGAAGCGTATGAAAAAGAAGGCGTAATTATCAAAGATTTTGTGGTTGTGATAGACCGTAGTTCCAAAGGTAAAGAAGATTTAGCAAAATCAGGATATGAATTACACAGTCTAATTTCATTGGAAGAAATCTTGGATTTGCTGCAGGAAAAAGATTTGATAACTTCCGAGAAAATAAATGAAGTAAGAGATTTTACAGCCAGTATTTCCCAACCAAAAAAGAAAAAAGCGGATGTAACCAATCCTCTAACTTTGAAACTGAAAAAGAAGATAATCGAGAAAAAATCCAACCTGGTTCTTTCGCTCGATGTAACTTCCCAGAAAGAGTTTTTCGAGATTCTGGATGAAATTGCATCCGAGATCGTGATGCTGAAAACTCATATCGATATTCTTGATGACTATGATGAGAATTTTGTTCCCAAACTGCAGGAATATGCAGAAAAATACGATTTTATCATCTTTGAAGACCGTAAATTCGCAGACATCGGAAACACGGTGAAACATCAATATCGAAACGGAGTTTATAAAATTTGCGATTGGGCGGAATTCGTAACGGTTCATCTCGTTGCCGGCGCGGGAATTTTGAAAGGACTTTTCGACGGAATGGAGAACAGAAGCTCGTTCGTGCTGGCAAGAATGAGTTCCAAAGGAAATTTGATAAACGAAACTTATTCACGCAAATGCTTTGAGAT
>DRTC01000428.1 GCA_011372345.1 Candidatus Cloacimonadota bacterium | reverse complement strand
TGATTACGAAACTTATATCGAATTCAATATTGAAGATGTAAAGTTAATGTTCACTGAAATGAAAGAATTCATTGAAGAAATAGATAGATTTATTTTTGAGAATGATGTTACTAATTTGAAACAATAGAATAAATTTATTAGAAAATATTTAGCCAAAAAGCAAAAAAACCTTGACGGGAAAACAGGAGAGAGAATTTTACCTACCGGTAAGGAGGTTAAATGCAAACTAAAGAAAATATCCTGAAAACAGCACTCGAATTGTTCCTCAAAAAAGGATATGAAAAAACTTCTATGAATGAAATCGCGGGAATGGTCGGAATCTCAAAGCCGGCAGTTTATCATCATTTTAAAAGTAAGGAAGAACTGGCAATAAATGTGATCGATTATTTTGAACAAAAAGTCACGGCGTGGAACAGAGAACAAACTCGAAACTTGCAGACTTTCCCGGAATTTCTCCATTTCTTTATTTCTTCGATCCCGATCTTTAGGAAGATCGAAGATGTGATTTTGGATAAAGCGACCGGTAATGAAATCTCGATGGGTTTTAATGATCTCATTTTAGCATTATCGAAGCAGAATGAAACTGTGAAAAACAAGATCAATACAATCTTTCATAAAACTCAAAATGCTTTGAAAACACGAATCGAAAATGCACAAAATTATAATTTGATCAGAAGCGATCTCGATGCAGAAACGATAGCTGTGATCATTCATTCGATCATCGAAGGAATGGGAATGATCAGTAATTTCGAGGATGAAGAACAAACAGAAATTTATCAAAATATTTATGATGAGTTGATGAAGATATTAAGTTAAAAAAATTTAATCTAATAAACTACTTACCGTTAAGTAGTGTCAGAAATTTATATCGCCTAAAACTTGTCACAAGTTCCGTTGCCTTGTAACAAGACACTGAATCTTGGGATAAGTTGACATTGATCTCGAAAGTATCAACTTAACACAAGACCTTCGGCTTGTGTTAAGTTTTGGAAAGTCGGAAATAAAGGAGGAAAGATGAAAAAATTTATGTTATTTTATGTTGCAGTGGCAATCGTAATTCTTATCAATGTCGGATGTTCGGAACTAAAAATAAAAATGTTCGAGAAATTCAAAGGTGGAAAAGGAAAAATTCTCACTAAAACAGAGGAAATTAACTTTGAAATTATTGCATCCCACATTATGACAGTCGCTGCCAATCTTGATGGAAACGAAATTCAGATAGTTTTGGATACCGGCGGATTAACGATCATCGATAAAAAAATTGCGGATAGCCTGAACTTTGAGATCGAAAAAATTCCAAATGAAGATGTAGAATTTGCACAAGTTAAGGAAACTTCGTTGGGAGGTGTTTCCGTGTATGATCTGAATGCCGTAAAAATGGATTTTAGAGAAACATTCATAGCAGAAAATTTCCAAAGTTTTGGAATGATCGGTTCTGATTTTTTCAGATTTTTCCAGACTTCATTCGATTATCAGAATCAGAAAGTATTTTTTTCCAATCCAAAAAAGATGAAAGCAAATTCAAATACAGAACACCTGTTTAAGATGAAGATCATTCTCCCTTACTTTCCTACCGTTAAAGTGGTTCTAAACAACGAATTCAAGATTAAGGGAATGATCGATACGGGTTTGAATTACGCTTTTGTTTTACCGGTCGGTTGGCTGAAAAATCTTTCCGAAGAAGAAAGAGCAAAAGCAATCAAAGCGAAAGGATTTTTTGCTAAATGGCCCTTTACGGAAGAACCGAACAACCATCTTTATTTGATGAATGAGATAAAAATTGGTGATATTGTTCTCAAAAATGAACCTGTGATTTTCGCGGAACTTCCACCTTTTCTGGAAAAGGATGTTCTTTTAATCGGAAAATATTTTCTGGATAAATATATCACAACTCTGGATTATAAACATAAACAAGTATTATTCACAGAAACTGAACCGAATAATATTTCCTTGAATTATTCTTTTGGGATGTATGTTTTCAACGCTGGAGATAAATTTAAAATCAAAGGAATCTGGGAAAATAGTCCTGCTGATAAAGCCGGGATTTTATTATCCGATAAATTGATCTCTGTTAACGATATGAAATGTGATGAAATAACGAATTTTGAGTTGTTTGAACTGATGAATGATCGAGATCACAAAACTGTAGAATTGGTGATCGAGCGGGAAGGGGAGGATGTTTCGATTGAACTTGAAAAGAACAATCTTTTCTGATGAATGATCTAAAATAGTGTTTTCCTATAAATTCCGATCAAAATAAATAATCCAACTTTTTTTGCAGTAAGTGTGATTAAATTTCTTGACACTACATCAAATATGATGTGATTTGTATTCATAATGAAAAGAGAATGGAAAATAATTTATTATGAAAGTTCTGAAAATAAATGTCCAATTATGGAATTTATTGATTCTCGCAGTAAACGAAATCAAGCAAAAATACTCGGTCTGATTTCTTTATTACAGGAATATGGTCCAAATTTACCAAGACCTTATGCCGATTTACTTTATGATGGAATTCACGAACTTCGGATTAAGTTATCTGGAGAAGATACAAGAATTTTATATTTTTTCTGTTATCGGGATTTTATTGTTCTAACTCATTCTTTTATCAAAACTACCGGAAAAATTCCAAAATCGGAAATCAAAAAAGCAAAAAAGTATCGTGATGATTTCCTACAAAGATTTAACAGGGAGATTCTAAATGAGAACTTTTAAAAACCATCTTGAAAAAAAAATAAAAGATAAAGAATTCCAAACATTATTCAAGGAAGAAAAAATACTGCTTGAAATATCTCTCAAAATAACAGATGCAAGAAAACATTCAGGACTCTCACAACAAGCACTTGCCAAAAAAGCACACATAACCCAGCAGCAACTTTCCAAAATTGAATCCGGATTAAACTGTAATATGAAAACTTTTCTAAAAGTCTGTTATGCTTTAGGAATGAAAATAGATATCGATTTCCATAGCTATCAATTTGCTAATTAGAGTCCATCCGTAAAGAAAGATTCATCTAATCGGCAAAACTATTTCGAGTAAGCAAGAATATTACAACTTTCGCAAAGTAAGTTGTTAAATCCCCATCCTCACACCAATCATAAAATTCCTCTCTGCTCCGGGAAAATAATAATTTCCAGCAGGTCCATAAACACTTCCCCAGGGATCATGATAACCGGCAGTTTCATACTTTTTATTAAAGATATTATTGACTCGAAAACTAATTTCAAGATTCCCGAATTTATTCAATTTCAGAATTGCATAAGCATTGGCAATCGTGTAAGGATCAACGATTCTTTCTTCATTTTCCGTATTATCAAGATACTGTTTTCCTATATGCTGGATTTGGGTTGTGATCGTAAACGGATCATATTTGTAACTCAATTTAGCGTTACCCAGAATATCCGGAAATCCTGCAATTTTGTTACCTGTATAATCAATCTCGATCACATTCCAATTCTCATCCCAATCGTACATCTTGAATTTCTGGAAATAATTGTCATTATAGGAAAAAGAGCCTGATAGAAAAAGATTTGCCGGCAATTTTGATTTCAAAGATAACTCGATCCCGCGATGCACTGTTTCATCCGCATTTCCACGAATTGGATTGCCGTCGTCGTCGACACCGCCGTAAGCAATAATTTCATCTTTAAAATTCATCTGGAACAGGTTTGCCTTGATATTCAGCGAACCGGTTCGATATCCGATCCCGAACTCATAATCAGTCAGTTTTTCCGGTTTGATATATGGATTGCTCCATTTTATTCTCTCAATACTTCCATCAGATGCGAAAACCGTATCGGATACTGCAAAAAGCGGAGCAACTCCCAGATCGTCAGGTCCGTCCCAGGTATCATAAAGTTCATCATCAGCAGGTTCCCGATGTGAATAAGAGACATTTGCATAGAGATTCAGATTTTCATCAATAAGGTGATTTATACCAAATCTGGGATTAACAAAAGCATAATCGACTTC
>DRTC01000427.1 GCA_011372345.1 Candidatus Cloacimonadota bacterium | reverse complement strand
CATCTAAACAAGGCAAATCCACTTTTTGTTTTTTTCATTGTCTTTTCCATTTTCAAAAGATTTTAATTTTCTATTATAATTTTTCTCGAACTGTATTTCATTAATATATAAAAAATCAAAAAAGCTGCAATTACAATAAAAATCCACAAGGTCGAAACTGCGGGTTGAGTTATAAATATACTGATCTGATAGAACAGAGTTGAAACTAACCAGGCAAGGATCGTTAAATAAGAAACAGAAAACAAAGTCCATCTGATATTAGTTTCGCGATAAATAGCTGCGATTGCGGCTACACAAGGGACATAAAGTAAAATGAAAAGCAGATAAGCAAAAGCATTGTTTTTCCCGCCAAAAAGAATTTGCATCTTGCTCATGGTGTCGGTTTCGAGTTCGAGTTCTTCTGCTGTTGCTTCTTTATCGGAAGTATCGACAGCAACTCCCATCGGATCGATCGCAGTTTCTTCCAGACCTTTGAAACCTTCCGGAATCGACTGGAAGGCTTCGACAATTCCCTGCCAGAAATCAAATTCTTCACTTTTATCATTGGAATTGGAATAGAGCGCATCGAGAGTTCCGACAACAGCTTCTTTGGCGAAAATTCCCGTAAAAAGTCCGACAGTTGCCTGCCAGTTATTTCTGGAAATTCCCATCGGTTGGAAAATCGGAGTGATGGCTTTTCCAATCCCGCTCAAGATAGAATTTTCCGAATCTTCATTACCAAAACTACCGTCCGTTCCAATCGAATTCAGAAAACTCAAAATCAAAACTACGATGATGATCACCTGACCTGCCCGCAGCAGAAAATCTTTTAATCTTTGCCAGGTATGGAGCATTATCCCGTTGAAGGTTGGTATATGATAAGGAGGAAGTTCCATCACAAATGTAGAGGTTTCTCCTTTAAAGAGTGTTTTTTTGAAAAGCAGACCACTTAAAATCGCCAAAATTATCCCAATCATGTAAATGCTGAAAATGACCATACCGCCATTTTCCGGGAAAAAGACAGAAGCAAAAAGAACATAAACAGGAAGCCTGGCCCCGCAGCTCATAAACGGATTTATCAGGATCGTCAGAATCCGGTCTTTTCGTTTATCGAGAGTTCGGGTGGCCATGATTGCCGGCACATTACAGCCAAAACCAACCAGCATCGGAATGAAAGCCTTGCCTGGAAGTCCAATTAATCTCATAAAACGATCCATCACAAAAGCTGCTCTGCTCATATAACCGGAATCTTCCAAAATGGAAAGAGAAAAGAACATAAAGAAGATAGGTGGAATAAAGGTTGAAACTGCTTGAATTCCTCCTCCGATTCCATCGGCAAGAAGCGTTATCAACCATTTTGGAAGGCTTAAGCTCGTAAGCAGATGACCGAATCCATCGACGAAAATCGTTCCTATAAATTTATCAAAAAAATCGACAAAAGGAGAACCGACATTAATCGTCAGCATGAAAATGAGATACATGACAGCAAAAAATATGGGAATACTCAAAACTCGATTGAGAACGAATCTATCGATAAAATCGGAAATATTCTTACGAATCTCAGAATCACGATGAACAACATCTCGCGTCAAACCGTGAATGAAACCGTATCTTCCATCAGCAATAACGATATCGGCATTAATGTGTGTGTGTTTCTCAATTTTAGAAATTTCCTGTTCAACTTCTTTTTTTAGAGAATTTTCCGTGATCTTTTCAGCGAGTTCATCGGATTCAAATAATTTGATAGTTAGCCATCTTGGATCAACCTTATTTTCTAAAGCAAAAGGAGCTGATTTTTCCTGGATCGTTTTGATTGCATCTTCGACTACAGAATCATATAAAACCTGAGTTTTGGAAATGTTGCGGTTTTCCGCTGCCCTGATTATTTCGTCCTTTAATTCCTCGATCCCGACTTTCTTATTAGCAATGATCGGAATGATTGGACAACCGAGATGAAGTGCCAGATGTTCAACTTCAATTTTGATTTTTTTCTTTTTAGCAACATCCACCATATTCATGGCGATCAGAACCGGGATTTTCATTTCCAGAAGTTGAGTTGTCAGGTAAAGGTTTCGCTCAAGATTGGAAGCATCGATGATGTTCACGACCAGATCTGGTTTATCCATTAAGATAAATTCCCGAGCAACTTTTTCATCGAGAGAATAAGCTGAAAAAGAGTAAATCCCCGGTAAATCTATCACCTCGATCGCATGTTCTCGATATTTATAATTACCTGAAATTCTTTCGACAGTGACTCCGGGCCAATTCCCAACATATTGTTTTGCTCCAGTTAATGCATTGAACAGGCTTGTTTTCCCGCAGTTTGGATTACCTGCAAGCGCAATTGTAAGTTTTTTCATTTGTTTTCCTCTTTGATCTATATTTCCAATCTGTTAAAATAAATTATCATTGCAGCACAAAATCTACTGATATTGATATTCATTCTCAACTGCCAGGTAAAAAAAATCTTCCTGCTATTTTTTCCGGCATCTTTTACAAATGCCTTTTGCTCCAATATTAAATTCTTTGATAGTAAAATCTTTTTCTTGGGCAACATCGAGTAAAATCGTTTCAATTTCTTTACTTGGAACTTCGATTATCCTGCCGCATTTCACACAAATCAGATGAAGATGCGATGGATGACCGTGAATATGTTCATAATGATCTTTAGCCTGACAACGCAGAGATTGTTTGATAAGACCGCTTCCAACGAGAAGCGGCATGGTGCGATAAATTGTTGCACGGGAAACATTATCATGTTTATTACGGATTTGGTCAAAAAGGATATCGACATTAAAATGTCCGTGATTTTTAAATACTTCCTCAAGAATTATTTTTCTTGGCTTGGTAAGTTTCAAACTTTTTGTTTTTAAGAAATTCTCGAAAATTCTTTCATGATTCAGCATATTACGACCTCTCTTATTTCAAAATGCAAATAATTCTCAATTGCATTATGTGTCAAGATGTTTTTTTCTTATAATAACATCCCCCCTTTTTTTCACAAGAATCTGACATTACACTGTACACTGTTATCATATTTATCTTTGAATTTCAATTTCCTGTATGTCTTTAGTTCCCGGAAAATCTTTTTAATAATTTGAATAACCTGCAATAAACAAAGCCTTAAAGTATGTTTAATTCCTTCTTCTTATCAAGTAGAAGTGATGGAAAAACATCCGCTAATTTCAGTATGCTCTTTTTCATTGCAGACAGGAAACTTATAACAATCCACATAATTGTATTCAGGTTTTTCAATAACCCTTTTATTATGTGAAAATACGGTAATGTCATTAATCCTATTAAAAGTTATCTTTGCTTTTATATCGATCTCAATTTCTTTACTGTATAGTTTGCTGCAGAGTGGCGATATTTGATAACCTTTATCTTCTTTGTGAAAAGCGATCATATTTAATAGATCAAAGTCGTTATCCCTTTTACCGGTGTTCCCGTCTCTGACTCGAGACAAACCTTCCATCTGCTTGGATTCCGGTTTTATCATATCACTCGGGTCAACTAAGATCAAACTGTTTTTTGTGAGACGGGAACATTGTTTCTGTAATAGGTTCCGATTTAATTTCTCAGAAAAGCCTTCCTTCCTGAAGTTCTCATACATTCGTTTATAAGTTTTATCCAAACTTATCGATTCATTAAGCTGCTGACTTATTTGACGAACTACCGCTGAACCGCTTGCCAGTATTCCTTTAAAGGTTGCTTTGAGAAATTTCTGACTTGGTAAACTTAAGTCCTTTTTTAAAGGTTCTAAAAAGAAATTATCAAAATATGTTTAAATCCGCTAATCTTGACAAAATAAACACGAAAAATTTTCTAACATAATCAAATTATTTAGGAGGATATTTTATGATACCTGTTATCTGGTATATTGCACCTGCGGGAGCGATCATGGCTTTGATTTTTTCATATATTTTGTTTAATAATGTAAAAAAGAAAGATCCAGGAACGGAACAAATGCAAACCATTGCCAAACATGTTCGGGATGGTGCTTTTGCTTATTTAAGACAGCAATATAAAGGAGTAACGATATTCTTTATTCTGGCATTCATTATCTTTAATATTATGGCTCATGTTCTGCATGTTCTGCACTGGTTAATTCCTTTTGCTTTCTTAACAGGTGGTTTTTTCAGCGGACTTGCCGGTTGGATCGGAATGAATACAGCAACTCTTGCTTCCAATAGAACGACGCAAGCGGCTTCTAATAGTTTAAATCAGGGATTAAGAGTAGCCTTCAAAGCTGGTGGAGTTATGGGTTTGGTGGTTGTAGGATTAGGGCTTATCGATATTTCTATTTGGTTTTATGTAACCAACAACTTCTTGAAATTGGATTTGCATACAATCACGGTAGTGATGTTAAGCTTCGGGATGGGTGCATCCACTCAGGCTTTATTTGCTCGACTTGGAGGAGGTATTTTCACAAAAGCAGCCGATGTTGGTGCGGATTTGGTGGGAAAAGTTGAAGCTGGAATTCCGGAAGACGATCCTCGTAATCCGGCCACGATTGCCGATAATGTTGGAGATAATGTGGGTGATGTAGCAGGAATGGGAGCAGATCTTTATGAATCATATTGCGGTTCGATCCTGGCAACAGCTGCTTTGGGAATGGCAGCGGTTACCCAAATATTCGGTCATTCCAGCCATTGGGCGATTAATTTTGTCATCGCTCCGATGGTCATGGCAGGGATTGGTTCGTTTCTTTCCATTATCGGGATTTTCATGGCTTCCACCAAAGAAGATGCAGATACGAAAGACTTGATGTTTGCTCTTAACAAAGGTGTTTACGGAAGTTCTATTTTAATTGCCATAGCAGCTTTTTTTATCACCAAGTTTATGCTTCCCGCAGAATATTCTTTGGGAGTTTTCCTATCCACAATTATCGGATTGGCAGCAGGTATTTTAATCGGATTTTTCACGGAACTTTCTACTTCTCATAGTTATAATCAGACTCGTGGTATTGCTCAACAGGGAGAATATGGTCCGGCAACGATAATTCTGGAAGGTCTGGCTGTCGGGATGAAATCCACTGCTGCTCCGGTCGTCATTATCAGTATTGCTATTATTGGAGCATTCAGTGTAAGCAAAGGTTTTTATTTTCCCGAGATGGGACTTTACGGGATCGGTTTCGGAGCGGTCGGTATGTTGTCCACTCTCGGAGTAACTCTGGCTATGGACGCTTTCGGTCCGATTGCAGATAATGCCGGCGGAAATGCTGAAATGTGCCATCTGCCTGAGGAAGTCAGGAAACGGACTGATGCTCTTGATTCCGTAGGTAATACTACTGCAGCGACCGGAAAGGGATTTGCCATCGGTTCTGCAGCTTTAACTGCGATGGCTTTGCTTGCTGCTTATTTGGAAGAGGTTCGTAATGGTTTACATTTCCTCGGAATGAAAGTTCTTCATATCCAATATTCTTCCGGTTTGTCAGAATCGGTGGAACTTTCCAAAGCTACCATTGCCAATTTTGTCAATTATTATCAAATCAATCTGATGAATCCAAAATTACTGGTTGGAATCTTTTTGGGAGCGATGACTACTTTTGTTTTTGCTGCACTGACAATTAAAGCTGTCGGTCGAGCAGCTGGAGCAATGGTGGGAGAAGTGCGTCGCCAATTCAAAGAAATTCCGGGCATCCTTGAAGGTACAGCTGAACCTGAATATGCAAAATGCGTAATGATTTCGACAAAAGGAGCACAGAAAGAGATGATCGCTCCTGCACTTCTGGGAATTCTGACGCCTATTGCCGTTGGTCTGATTTTAGGTGTTGCCGGAGTTATGGGAGTTCTTGCCGGAGGTTTGACAACCGGTTTTGTACTTGCTGTAATGATGAATAATGCAGGTGGAGCTTGGGATAATGCCAAGAAATACATTGAAATCGGTCATTATGGAGGTAAAGGTTCTGATTATCATAAAGCCGGAATTGTCGGTGATACAGTTGGTGATCCTTTCAAAGATACGGCAGGTCCTTCCATCAATATTCTGATCAAATTGATGAGTATGGTCAGTATTGTTTTTGCCGGTCTGATCGTTGCTTATTCTCCAATCGTGGAGTCGATCTACAGCGGGAAGAAAGAAGTGATCATAGAAAAATCTGAAATTGTAGAAGATAAAGGAAATGTTGTTTCTCAAGAAGAACTTGATTTTCAGAAAGAAATGCAACAAATGAGAGATCAACAATTGCAGACAGAATCAGAATTGGAAAATTTAAAAAAACAACTCGATGAAAAAGAAGTTGCATTGTCAGAACGGGAGAATGAATTATTAATAGAATTGAGTAATCTACATACAAAAAGGGAACAGGAAAAGAAACTGGCAGAAATCCAGGCAAAGGATGAAATTGTTTATAAAGAAAAAAATGTACCGGTCAAACAAGATTACCAGTTCAGCGAGGAATTTCAGCAGGTCAATGATATGCGTATGGAAGCTGAAACAGAACTATCGAAGCTGGTGAAAGAGCTCGAGGATATGGATTTGATCCAAGCGGGTGATGTGGAAGGTCTTTTCTCAAAATTCCAGTTAATCAATGATATCCTGATGAAAGCTCAGCTATATCTGGAAGATGTGCGTCGTAATTTTGTTGAAAAAAATGTGATCAGAACCCTGAAACAGAATCAACTTCAGGATGATTTTGATAATGTCAGCAGGATAAAGAAAAAGGCAGAGAAGGAAATTAAAAGAATTAATAGTGAATTAGCATCTCTTGATCAGAATACTGAAAGTACAAATAAATTGAAATATGAACTACAGCAGAATTACCAGGTTAAGCTGCAGGCTGAAAAAGATATCATCATTATCAGGAAAAATATGAATGATAATAATTACATCCTTTCACAGTGGGAAAAACAGTTAACTTATGAACAGAAACAAATTGATAATATCAAGAAAAGAGCAGATTATCAACTGGATAAAGTGAAGCATAAAGTATCCGGTTTTGGTGATGAATAAAATATTTCTGTAATTAACAATAAAGACGGGACTGGTTGATCTCGTCTTTTTATCTTTTACTGATCGTAATTTAATTTGCCAAAGTTGATAAGTAACACAATCAATTTTGATTGTGCGTAGTTCGGAACCTTTAGTCCGGCTTTTGACGGATTGTTCCGAAACCTTTTGTAATCAAACCAATAAGTTTGGTTTTATAATTCTCAATCCGGCAATTACCGAATGAGTTGCCGAACAATTCAGACGAATTGTTTTACGGATCGTAAATCAACTTGCCAAAGTTGAGGACAAGTGTTCATAATGATTATTAATAAAAACCAAAGAAATAAATTATGAAAAAGGCAGTTTTTTTAGTTATAATATTGTTATTTTCAAACTTATTTCCCCAGCAGAAAATCGGTCTTGCATTAAGTGGTGGCGGAGCCAGAGGATTAGCTCATATTGGAGTTCTTAAAGTTATTGATGAGATGGACATTCCGATTAGTTATATTTCCGGAACAAGCATTGGAGCTGTCATCGGAGCTTTAT
>DRTC01000426.1 GCA_011372345.1 Candidatus Cloacimonadota bacterium | reverse complement strand
GATCTGTCGGAATGGAGGAAAATGAACATTATTTTGATGAATATTTTATTCAATTCGAATCCGATCTTTTTTTAGGGAGATTGGGAACTTTTGAATCTGTCATCGGTTCAGGAATTGTTCTCCACAATTATCTCGATGAAGATTTTAATATCGATTCCAGGTTGATCGGATTTTACAGCCAGACAAATCTTGAAAAATGGCAATTGAAGTTTCTTTATGGTTTGATGGAAAATGATGATGAAGACTACCAGGAAGAAAATGAAAATGATAATGTCGGTGCAGTTGATATCAGGTTTGATCTAACTGATTTTCTGCGTTTGGGAACAAGTTATTTGCTCCAGCAAACTAATCAGAAACTTGCTAATGCCGAACACGATTACAGTCAGAGAGATGTGATTGGCGGTCGTTTTGATCTGACAACTGATCTATTGGAAATAACTTCCGAATATGCTGAAAGCAATGAATATTTTCTTCATCTTTTAGATGATAAAAAAGGTCATGCGATTTATTCAAATGCTACTTTATACTTGGATAAATTTACGATCAATGGTGCTTATAAAAATTACCTGAATTTTAATACGAAAATATCCGATCTACCAACTGTAAATCACAGCGAAGAACCGCTTCATGAAAGTTATATTCCCGGAACAGACGAACAGGGTTTTATGGGAGAAATAAGCTTCCTGCCCAATTTTGAAAATGAAATTGTTTTGAACTACGCTGAAGGTTGGTCCGGTGATTCCAAAATAAAGCAATCCGATCTTTATTCCGAAATAAAACACGATTTTGAAACTTCCGCGATCACTGTTGAATTCAGTCAATTGGAGCAATTTGATAAAAATGGAAATAACTGGAAAAAAGAAACTACTCCGGTTATCACTTTCGATTTTTTATTAAAAGAACTTCCAATCGTGATCAAAGGTGAATACCAATATAAAAAAGAAGATAAAGCCGGAGATCTGGAATCTCATTATGAACCAAAACTGCAAACCGATATTTCTTATCTTGATTATTCTCTTTCCCTGATTGCTGAAACTCAGATCGGAGATTCTTTCGATGCAGATGACGGAGAATATTGGATCGGTGGAGAATTTGCTGTTTATCTTTATAATTGCACTGATCTACGCTTATTTGTCGGTAAAGAAAAAGCCGGAAAAGTATGTCGAAACGGAGTTTGTAAGATCCAACCGGAATTTAGTGGAGTCAGGTTGGAAGTAACAACAAGTTTTTAAATCTACTTTGCGAAATTTCCTCATAGAAATTCTATGTTACAAATTTCGCAAAGAAAAAAATAGAGGGAGTATAAAAATGAAAAAATTAATTGTATTATTAAGTGTTATAGTTGCGATCAACATCCTTTTCGCAGACTTGGAGATCAATATTCCTTTTGATTTGGATATTATCGGTCCTTCCTATACGGAAAACGGAAATTATGAACATACAACCGATTGGATCACTTTGACCAATACCGGCACAGAAATTCAGACCTACACTCTTTTATATTCATTTCAAAATCTACCTGCAGGTTGGACTATGAGTGTTTGTAATCCACTCTATTGCTTCATCCCCAATTTTCCCTCTCCCATCGAACTTGCTCCGAATGAATCAATACAAATTCACATTGTTATTAATGTAAGCAGTATTGGAGGTTACAATTTTAATTTTACTTTTAACGGGGAAGATCTGACTGAACCTCTTAGTTATGATTTCACTTTTAATACCGCCGATAATGTCGGGATCGAACATGATGATTTTATCTTGAACGACGAAATCCTTTTAACAAATTATCCCAATCCCTTCAAGGAAACAACCACGATTTCTTTTCAATTTAGCAACAAACAAAACCAACAAAACGAACAAATAAAACTTGAAATTTATAATATCAAAGGACAGAAGATCAGAACCTTCCCAAATCTCCAAATCAATAAATCAACAAATCAACAAATTATCTGGGATGGAAGAGATGAAAACGGTTCTAGAGTTTTAGGTGGAATTTATTTCTATGAACTTTCAAATGGAAAAACTCATAAAATTAACAAGATGATCTTGTGGTAATGTAAATCAACATACAAAGTTGATATAATCATGTTTTCAAAATCCTTGTTGGAACTGATTTAATAGAATTGCATAGCCAATCAGGGAATTGGTTATAAGAAAAAATACAGGAAAAAAAAATGATAAAAAAATGTATATTCATTCTGCTATTATTAATATTTACCTCTCTATTGTTGGCAGAACTTGATGCTTATCCAAAATTAATTTTAGCAGAGAACTTCTCGACTACGCTCTGAAGTAGTTGTCCTGATAGCTACTCCGGTCTGGATGTAGTCCATTCTTTATATGATTTTTCGGAATTTATCAGTATCCGTTATTACAGTTCAGCAGGTTCGTTCGGTTCCGATGAAATCGATCGTGTTTTCGAATATTATGATATTCCTTATGCTCCTACCGTCGTTTTCAATGGTTTGGAATCAGTCGTCGGAGGAGGATGGGAAATAGCATCAGGACAACCTTATCTTGATGTCGTTACTCCTCAAATGTTCAATGCTTCACCCATAAAATTGGAAATTAACAGTTTTGATCAGGAAACCGGAGATATTTCTGTAACCGGAACAATGTATTCTCCGGATGAGGATATCGCTGATGCTGCCATCAGATTTATTTTGATTGAAGATGATATCGAGGAAGTCTATACTCATGTAGTTAGAGATATTATAAAGGACGATTTTGATCTTTCCGGACAGGGAAATACGATTTCTTATGAAAAAACTTTTGAGATTCCTCCTGAATGTATTTTAACGAATTTAAGAGCTGTTGCTTTTGTGCAGATGACTGACCATGAAATAATTCAATCCACTTCAAACTATTTAATTCCTGAGTATAAAGTAAGAGCAATGGTTCCTTTTGAAACGACTTATTTTGATCTGGAATATGATCCTGAAAATGAAAATTATTTATATACAGGAGATTTTTTTTCAATCGTAAATTTAGGATCAGAAGATGATTTGACGATCGATCTAATTATTGACGATGCTCCTGATAGTTGGTATTTTACATATAGCGATGAAGAGTTTGATTACGAAAATTCTACAAATTTTTCTCTATTATTTGAAGATTATAAAAATTTCCGGATAAATATCATGCCCGATTCTTATGGTTCTGCAGACTATCATTTTGAAATAACTTCAGCGAATTCCGATTATGTCTTCAATATTCCATTTACCTATATGAATGTTGAAACAGATATTGAAAACGAGTTGCTTCAGGCAAATACTCATTTTGTTCAAAATTTCCCCAATCCCTTCCAAAATTCAACCACGATTTCTTTTTCTTGCCACAAAGAGACAGAGAATACAGAGATTTCGATTTATAATTCCAAAGGTCAAAAGATTAAAACTTTCGCAAATCTCCAAATCAACAAATCTCCAAATCAACAAATTACTTGGGATGGAAAAGATGAAAACGGAAAGCAGGTTTCCCCAGGAATCTACCTTTATAAACTATCGGGAGAAAACACCCGGATAATAAAAAAAATGATTTTATTAAAATAAGGTCAAATGACCAGAGGTGAAGGCACATTTGACCCAATTTCAGTTTAGTTCAAGATGACACAGAGGTTGAAAAATAAGGACT
>DRTC01000425.1 GCA_011372345.1 Candidatus Cloacimonadota bacterium | reverse complement strand
GTTGAATTAGTTGAATTAGTTGAATTAGTTGAATTAGTTGAATTAGTTGAATTAGTTGAATTAGTTGAATTAGTTGAACTGGTTGAAGTAGGAAAAAGAGAAACCTTCCGAATGGTCTTGACCTTCGGAATGGTTGAAAATGAGCGGATCACCATTGCGAAGGCTTCCAACCATTCGCAAGGTAATCTTGAAAAATATCCGTGTTTATCCGTACAAATCCGAGAGCAAAAAAAGAGGTTAAAAATGATAGCAAGATACTCAAGGCCGGAAATGGCAAAGATCTGGGAATTACAAAACCGTTTCCAATGTATGCTCGATGTTGAGATCGCTGCCTGCAAAGCGATGAATGAAATCGGCATCATCCCGGAAGACGACCTGCAAAATATCGTTGAAAATGCCGATTTCGATGTGGACAGAATAAATGAGATCGAGCAAACCACCAAACATGATGTGATCGCTTTTTTGACAAATATTGCCGAATATGTGGGAGAATCTTCCCGCTGGATCCATTTTGGATTGACATCCTCCGATGTTCTCGATACAGCAACTTCTATACAACTCAAGCAATCCGGAGAATTGATCCTGCGTGATCTAGAGACTTTTTCAGAAGTTCTCAAAATCAAAGCACGAGAGTATAAAACTACTCTGTGTATCGGTAGATCACACGGAATTCATGCTGAACCTACAACTTTTGGCTTGAAATTCGCTCTCTGGTTCGATGAAATGCAGCGAAATATTCAACGCATGAAAAATGCAATAAACGCAATTTCAGTCGGACAAATTTCCGGTGCAGTCGGAAATTATGCTCATCTAACTCCTCAAATCGAAAAAGTCGCCTGCGATCTGCTTGATTTGAAACCGGTAAATATTTCCACGCAAGTTATTCAAAGAGATAGAATTTCGGAATTTTTAAATACAATTGCTGTCATCGGTTCGACAATCGAGAAAATCGCTCTCGAGATCAGGCATTTGCAGAGAACAGAAGTTCTGGAAGCAGAAGAGAATTTTTCCAAAGGACAGAAAGGTTCATCAGCCATGCCGCATAAGCGAAATCCTGTTGTTTCCGAACAGATGTGCGGATTGGCTCGCCTATTACGATCTAACGCTTCTGCTTCCCTGGAAAACAATGCTCTCTGGCATGAAAGAGATATCAGTCATTCTTCGGTTGAAAGAATCATCCTGCCGGATTCAACCATCCTCATAAATTATATGCTGAATAAAATGATAACCTTGATCGAGAATCTGCTTGTTTATCCGGAAAATATGAAGAAAAACCTGGAATTGACCAATGGCTTGATTTTCTCGCAGGTTCTTTTATTGGAACTTTCTAAAAAGGGAATTTCCCGAGAAAGAGCGTATGAATTAGTGCAGAGAAATGCGATGGAGTGCTGGAAAACGAAAAGACCGTTCCAGGAACTGGTTTTGCAGGATAAAGATATTCTCGAAATAATTTCGTTGGAAGAAATCCAGCAAATTTTTTCCTATCAAAGATATACTGAAAATGTAGATTTCATTTTTCAGCGGGTTGGAATTTGATGGTTTCCAAAAACAATCAGAATTGTCATAGCAAGTCATTCTATAAAGAAACTCTTACGAAGCAATCTTTAATTTAATGAATTTAATAAAATGAAAAGCAATAACCTGAAAATCCTCATCCCGAACTTTTTCACAGCCTTGAGTTTAACCTCCGGTCTAATCTCTCTTTATTTTACAAATGAAGGAAATTTTGTTCCTGCTTCCTGGTTGATCGCTTTTTCCATGTTCTGTGATGGATTGGATGGAAAACTCGCCAGACTTCTGCAAGCCAGTTCAAAATTCGGTTTCCTGTTTGATACACTTTCCGACTTCGTTGTTTTTGGAGTTGTTCCTGGATTTTTGGCTTATAAAGTTTCTTTGTTTAATTTCCAACTGTTGGGTGCGATAATTTCTATTTTTTATATTTTCTGCGGAGGTTACCGTTTAGTCAGATTTACTCTAAAGAGTTCCGAATCTAATGGGAAGCACGCTTTTACAGGCTTGCCAATCCCAGCCGGAGCAGGAATTATTGCTTCGTTCATCATTATTAATTATTATTTTTACCAGAAAATACATCTTAACGAATTGTTTGCTGTTTTGATCTTGGTCAGTTCTGTGTTAATGATCAGCACGATCGAATATCTGCCTATCGAAAAAAGAAAAAAACTAACAAAAGAAGCTAAATTTTTCATTCTGCTGGCTTTGGTCAGTGTATTTTTAGCGATCAAATTTTCTTATCTTATTTTTGGAATTTGGATTTTGATCTACATCTTATATGGGATCATTCGGCAAATCGTTATCAAAGTAAAAAAGAAAACCGCGAATGAACACGAATGAACACGAATTAATCCAGATAAAACATTTATTCTTTTTGTGTCTTTTGTGCCTGTTCGTGGCTATTTAATCTTATGTTTTTGAAAGTTTTAGCTGATAATTTCCTCGATCTGATCTTCCCCAAAAATTGTTTGAACTGCAATTCCGGATTAGATCAAAACGAAGATATAATTTGCAGAAATTGTGAATCATCCCTGGTATTTCTATCCGAGAGTATTTGTAAGGTTTGTGGAAAACCTCTGGAAAATAATATTTGCAAAACCTGCTCAAATACAGAACATTTCTTTGATAAAGCCCGTTCAGTTTTCCTTTTTGAGAAAACTTTAAGAAATGTCATACATAATCTAAAATATGAAGAAATGACAAAAATCGGGAAATATTTAGGAAAATTTGCTTCTGTTTATCTAAAGGAAAATAATCCTTTTGAAAATATTGATTTCATCGCGCCTGTTCCGCTTCATAAAGTGAAAAAAAGGATTCGTGGTTTTAATCAGTCGGAATATATTTCCCGAAAAATAGCTGCTGATATGAATTGGAACCACATTCCGGATTTAGTTTTGAGGAAAAGATTCACGGATTCTCAAACCAGACTTTCCAGAGCAGGCAGACAGAAAAATGTTTCCAATGCTTTCCTCTTGAATAAGAAATATGATATGAAGAACAAAAACATCCTGCTCATCGATGATGTCTTTACTACCGGCTCGACCGTCAATTCCATCAGTAAGCATCTAAAAGATAACGGAGTTAACAAAGTCTTTGTCTTGACAGTTGCACGGGCGTAAAATTTTTGAGAAATTCAACTTGCCAAGTTGATTGGTAGGACTCGAAAGATAAAGTCGTCGAGTCAAGAACAACCAGCCTGAAAATAAGTAGTTAATTTTTTAAATAAGTAAAAAAGTAATAACATAGTTATGGCACTCCATAAAAAGGTATTATGATAGTAGAAATCAGTGAAGAACGAGCAATTGAAATGGTTGAGAAAATTTCTCAATTCATCGTCAAGAAACGAATGGCAGCCCCGGCTTTGATGACCATCGAATCCCTGCGTCCTTTGAATTTCATTGGCAGTCAACTCTTATATTTTCTCGCTCCTTTTGCCGAGGTTATCTTTAATGCCAAAGAATACCAGGAATTTGCTGCTCTCCTGGAAAAAGATGAATACATAAAATTAATGCTGAAACGAATAGATGAAATCGATGAAGAAATGTACCGAGAAGAACGGGAAAAGAAGAAGATACTTCGGAAGAGAAGAATAAATAAGATTAAAAGGATATTGGGAATTAATAAAGAGTCTTAATCAAAATTAATTAACTTTCTTCTAATATTTTTAGGTTAAATTAAGAACTTAAATAGCCTTTTATTTCATACCGGAAAATGGTTTTTCTTTATATAGAAATAACTTGCAAAAAAAACCGGTCTTAAAAATTTGTAACAAAAATTCCTGTGGAGGATATATATGAGCAATGCTCAAAATTTAAAGAGAATCGTTGCCACAGATTGCGGCAGCACGACCACCAAATCGATTCTCATCGAATATATCGACGGTGAATATCGTCAAACCGTGCGTGGAGAAGCACCGACAACTGTAGAAAAACCACTCAATGATGTAACCAAGGGTGTGATTAATGCTGTTACGGAACTGGAAGAACTGGCTCGCTTGAAATATAACGATCCCAGCATTAAATTCATCAAAGATGAAACAATCTGGATCTCCGAAAAAGATGGTGAAGGTGTCGATGCTTATGTTTCTACAAGTAGTGCGGGTGGCGGATTGCAGATGATGGTAACGGGAGTTGTAGCTAAAATGACCGGAGAAAGCGCAGAACGAGCAGCCCTCGGAGCGGGTGCAATTGTGATGGACTTGATCGCCAGCAATGACCAGCGTCCGAATTATGAAAAGATTGAAAGAATCCGTCTATTGCGACCTGATATGATCTTGATGGCTGGCGGAGTCGATGGCGGAACAACCAAGCATGTTGCGGAGATGGGAGAACTCGTTGGAGCTGCTGATCCTAGACCTCGACTTGGTTCGAGTTATAAACTTCCGATCATTTATGCCGGAAACACTAAAGCGCGTGATATCATCAAAGAAACTCTTGCCGAAAAAGTAGATCTGATCATAACCGATAATATCCGACCCACTCTGGAAGTAGAAAATCTCGGTCCTGCCCGTGATAAGATTCATGATCTTTTTATGGAACATGTGATGGCTCAAGCTCCCGGCTACAACAAACTGACGAGTTGGACTGTTGGTCCTAAAAACGGAAAACTGCAAAATATTCCGATCATGCCGACTCCGGCAGCGGTTGGAAACATCATGAAGACAATTGCCAAAAGACATAATATAGAAGTTCTAGGAGTTGATATTGGCGGAGCAACAACCGATATTTTCTCGGTTTTCACCAAAGACCATGTTTTTAATCGAACCGTGAGTGCAAATCTTGGCATGAGTTACAGTATTTCCAATGTGCTGGCAACTGCCGGAATCAAGGAAATCCTGCGTTGGGTACCGTTTGATATCGATGAATCCGAACTGCGTAATATGATCAAAAACAAGATGATCCGTCCCACCACAATTCCGCAGCAATTAGAAGAGCTGGTTCTGGAACAGGCAATCGCTAACGAAGCCTTGAAATATGCTTTTCTCCAACACAAAGAATTTGCTGTTGGTCTAAAAGGAGGACAGAAAAAACGCGAAATTGCTGATGCTTTTGCTCAATCGACTTCAGGTGCAAGTATCGTTAATATGATGACTTTAGATCTTCTGGTTGGAAGTGGTGGAGTTGTTTCTCATGCTCCAAGAAGAAATCAATCAGTAATGATGATGTTGAACGGATTCCTGCCGGAAGGAATTACCAGACTTGCTGTTGACAGTATTTTTATGATGCCCCATCTTGGTGTTTTGGCTGAAATTAGCGAACAGGCAGCCACCGAAGTTTTTGAGAAAGATTGTATGATCTATCTCGGGACATGTGTTGCTCCGGTCGGAAAGATAAAACCTGATAAAGTTGCTCTTAGTGCAAATATTGATCTTCCAAATGGAGAAAAATTCAAGGAAGATATTAATTTCGGTGAGATCAGACTCATTCCTCTTGGCGTTGGTGAAAAAGCAAAAGCTTATCTCAAACCAGGAAAAGGACTCGATCTTGGAGCTGGTAAAAACCAGGAAATAGAAACAGAACTGCACGGAGGAGTTGTCGGATTAGTTCTCGATACTCGTGGAAGACAACCATTCGTTCTTCCGGTCGATGCATCTGAAAGAGTTCCGCTTCTAAAAAAATGGATGAAAGCACTGAACGCTTATCCTGAAGAAATAACGAAATAGCCACGAAAAGGCACAAAATACACAAAAAAATAAAATTTGTGTTAAAAAGACAAAACAATCTTTTTTTGTTTTTACATATTTTGCGACTCTTGTGCATTTTTGTGGCAATTAATGAGGATGGAATAGATGACAGATATTATGAAATTGTGTGATATAATTCGTGAAACGAGTTTCGATCTTCATAAATATCTTAAAAATGGTCATCTCGAAAAAGTGTATGAAAATGGATTATTCCATCGTCTGACAAAAATAGGATTAAATGTAAAACAACAATTTCCACTCAAAGTTTATGATGAAGATGGAGTTTTGTTAGGTGATTTTTTTGCTGATCTTTTTGTGGAAAATTGCCTGATCATCGAACTTAAAGCATGTAGAACTTTGATCAATGAACATACTGCTCAACTTTTAGGATATTTGAGAGCGTCCCGCATCGAACATGGTTTACTGATCAATTTCGGAAGTTCCAGATTACAAATAAAGAAATATATATTAAATAAAAGATAGCCATGAAAAGGCACAAAATGCTCAAAAAAGTTTTTATTAATGCAACGAAAATAAATTTTTCTCTTTTTGTATCTTTTGTGATTTTTATGCATTTTCGCGGCAATTAAGGAGGTTGTAGATGGCACAAGCATATTCCCCAGGTTTGACAGTTACAGATAATATAGTTTTAAAAAAAGAAAGAATTTTACCCTTAAAGGGAACTGTTCTTGTTAAAAAAGGTGACAAGGTCAAAGCAGAAGATCTGGTCGCTGAAACCCTGCTTCCAGGAAAAGTTATTCCATTCAACTTATCTAACAAATTGGGTGTTACTCCACCTATGCATTTGCAATACACTAAAGTAAAAGCTGGTGCTAAAATAAAAAAAGGAGATGTACTCGCGCAAACCAATGGATTCATGGGATTATTCAAAACAACTGTAAAATCCCCCCTTGACGGTGAGATTGAAAGCATTTCCAAAATAACAGGGCAGGTGTTGTTGCGTGAACCCAGAATTCCGGTTCAGGTCAAAGCCTTCCTCGACGGTTTGATCGTAGATGTTATCCCGGAAGAAGGTGTTATCGTTGAGAATAAATCCGCTTATGTGCAGGGAATTTTTGGGATCGGCGGAGAAACAACCGGTGAGATCAAGATTCTCGCATCTGCTCCCGATGAAGTCGTTTCTGCTTCAAAGATTGATGATAGTTGTAAAGATAAAATCATTGTCTGTGGAGCAATGGTGAATTATGATTTTATCAAGAAAGCAATTGAGACAGAAGTTCGTGGAATCATCTCCGGAGGGATCGATGACAACGATCTGAAAAAACTTCTCGGTTATAATATCGGAGTTGCTATTACCGGGCATGAGAACATCGGCTTGACTATTGTTGCGACAGAAGGTTTTGGTAATATCAATATGGCGAAGAAGACTTTTGAACTTCTCAAGAGATTCGAAGGACATAAATCTTCAATACATGGGAAAACCCAGATCAGAGCCGGCGTGATGCGGCCGGAAATCATCATTCCTCTCGAATTTAAAGAGGATGAACTTCAAGAACCGGAAGCCAAAATGTCTTTACTGGAGATCGGCACAACGATTAGAGTAATCCGTCAACCTAACTTCGGAGTTATCGGAAAAGTTACAGGTTTACCGGAAAAACTAACCCGTGTCGAAAGTGAAACTCTTGTTCGTATTTTGGAAGCAGAGCTGGAAAATGGTCAGAAAGTTACGATTCCAAGAGCGAATGTGGAAGTTATTGAAGATTAAAAAATGTATTCCAATAACGATATAAATAAAATAAAAGATATAATTTTAAGTGTTGTTCAACCTGAAGAGATCATTCTATTCGGTTCGTATGTCGATGATTCTTATAATGATGAAAGCGATATTGATATCATGGTTTTGCTTCAAAAAGAATTATTGAGAAAAGAAAAACTTCAGTATTTGAGAAACCTTTATCTTGCTTTTTTTAAGAATAACCTGGAAGTC
>DRTC01000424.1 GCA_011372345.1 Candidatus Cloacimonadota bacterium | reverse complement strand
TACTTTTCCAGATAGATCCGTCTATTTGCAGAGGATATCCAGGAAGTTGTCCGGCATTGGAATTCAGCAGACTTATATCAGCAAATGCATTAATTATCATCACTTCTTTTGATCCGTTTTCATCAAAATCAGTGATGATGGGATTGGAAGTGATTCCGCAATTGCAGTTCCAGGGCCAGTTCTGCTGGAAGAGAGAAACTTCAAAATGCAGATTATAAGTTTTTGTGAAAATAATGTTTCCTGCAAATTCAGAATTAACTTCCAGAGAAAATTCATAGGAATCATAATTACAATCCTGCGGAATCTGAATAATAAAAGGAGAAGAACCAAGGTTATTTCCGTTTGCGATATTTCCGTAAAAAGCATAATCCTGGATGACATTAATGGTTTCATCTTCAAATTCGACAGTTGCGGAAACATCCGTGGCATCCGCCCAACCTTCCAGATTTTCCAAACTGATATAAATCTCTATTGTTTCTCCGGGATTAATAATTCCATCACCATCACCCTGAACATCATCATAAACTACTTCAGCGGGTTGGATGAAGGGAAAATTACCGTTCGCTTCCTTGACCTGTACCGAAGGATCTCCAAATAATACCAGTTCATAATGAACCCAGCGCAGATAAACATTTTCCAGCGCCTGATTAACCATTACAATACGGGAATCTGCAAGAGCTTTTCCCAATTCGCGAATATTATCATTGAAAATCGCTTCAAAAAAAGTAATATCATACGGTTGAGAAGGACCGTTCGTATCACCGGGACTATACCAGCCATAACGAGTATTCCCTACAAAAGCAAATAGTCCTTTTTGTCTGATCACCAGGTTTTCCGCAATCGATTCGCTCTGATGACTCGTTGCTTCGTCAAAGGCAGCAGGATAGCACCCCTGAGAATAAGCAAAACCGTATTCTGTATTGGTGTAGGAACTAACCGAACCGGAATTCTGCCCGAATACAATAGATTCATTGGAATGTCCCATATGATTGATAATATGCAAACCGGAATCTATGGCATTTTTCACTGCATTTCCGCTATAAGTTCCTTCTCTGTCGTAAAGCGTAAAAATATGATAATCATTTGTCATGGAGGGCACACTTTCCGCAACTTCATCTTTATAATCTCCGCCCCAGGTAAGCGGATCCCAATTCAAATTCTCTCCAACCAGATAAACAATATCATTTCCTACAGTTGCATCTTCTACATAGGAATAGGTTTTATCAAAGAAGTTGGAAAATTCTGCTTCCGTTTCCGCAGGAATCCTGGCTATGGAAATTTCCGGAAGCAGATCTACATTATCTTCAACTTCCCCGAAAACATCGTTTCCATTTCCGTCCCAATCATTATCAAGACAACTGTAATAAAGATCACAAGGCAGGTTATGATCGACAGTTCCGTGTCCGGTATTGATATAAACTCCGCGAATAGGAATGATCTCGTCATCACCTCCAAGAATAACATGTTCGAGTGGAAATTCCGTTCCTGCATAAGCGAGATAAGCATAATTAATAAAATCCTTTATCTTTTCAGCATTATCCCTGCCGGTCATCGAGTCGTAAATTTCTGAAGTATAGAACACTTTTGTTTTCACTCCTCTTTCATTTTTCCATTCTACAAATTCGGAAAGAAACGGCTCGATATCTTCATTCGTGATAATTATCATGGAATAAGGATCAGATGGATCAGGCAGATCTCTCTCGAGATTTACAGAATGTTTGCGATAAGTAGTTAATGCTTCGGGATTTTCTACAAACCTTGAAATCGTGTTTTCCGTTCTTTCATTTTTAAGTAAATATTTATTCTGCTCTTCATATAATAAATGATCAAATTCAGTAATGACCAATATTTCAGCTTTCTCATTCCAGATTATTTCAGCTTTTTGTGGATTATATTTAAATGGATAAAGATTTATCAGAAGAAACTCGAAACCGTTCAATCGCTGCGTTCCTAAAATATTATATTCATCTTTCGGGAAAAATTCATCATTTCCATAAACAGTCCAATCTTCAGGAATTTCCGGTATTTTGAAAGCACCGGAGATTGGTTGGATCTGCCTGCAAGGTTCAATGTAAATATTCTCAAGAGAACTTCTATTTTGTTGAAAAACTACTTCGACAGAATTTACTTTTTCCCCCATCGGTAAAAGGATTTTTACAGGAATATATGGGATTTTTGGTTGACCTGATGTCAACAAAGTTGGCAAGTCGTTAGCAAAGGAGTTCTCTTTAATAACAGGAGATTCGATATTAATCTCAATAGAAATTAGTAAAACAGATAACAGTAAAAAACATAAAATCATTTTAATTTTCATAAATATCTCCAATTTTTTATTTTATTTGGAGAAACTCTGCAATTTCAGTTCCACATCAGGTCAAGAAAAATTATAAAACGGTATTAAACTCATCCTGCTTGTCAGGGCGAATCCGGCAACTGCCGAAGAAGACTTGCTGTCCTTCTCTAAGAGAGAAGGAAAATAAGAAAAGCAAGAAGAATTCATTCGGGAAATATTTGATAATTGTTTTAAAGTCTTTTTTCCTTTTAATCCGTGTAAATCCGTGAGCAGAAGAATCCGAAAGCGAATCATTGACAACAAATACGATTTTCAAATTTTTGCACCAGCGGGATGTAGCGCAGTTCGGTAGCGCGTTCGGTTCGGGACCGAGAGGTCGCAGGTTCAAATCCTGTCATCCCGATATTTTTCTATAGCCACAAGAATGCACAAAATAGCACAAAAAAATAAGATAAAAGAATTGACATTACCGAGAGGTCGTCCCGATGCAGATTGGGATCATCCCGATTTTTTTCTATAGCCACAAGAATGCACAAAATAGCAC
>DRTC01000423.1 GCA_011372345.1 Candidatus Cloacimonadota bacterium | reverse complement strand
GTTGCGGATATAATTGGAGATTCTCTCCAATTATCTCAGGAAGCAGCCAAAGTAGATGCAGAGATCATTGTTTTCTGTGGTGTAAAATTTATGGCAGAGACCGCGAAACTTCTGAAACCGGAAGCAAAAGTTCTCCTTTCTGTTGAAGATGCTGGTTGTCCCATGGCTGATATGATCAATGCTGAACAACTAAGGGAATTCAAATCTCAATATCAAAATCCGATCGTTATCTGTTATGTGAATTCTTCAGTGGAAGTAAAGGCTGAAAGTGATATCTGCTGCACTTCGAGTAATGCTGTAAAAATCGTTAAGTCGATCCCGAATGAGCAGACAATTCTATTTGTCCCGGATCAGAATCTCGGAACTTATGCAGCTCAACAAACCGGAAGGAACATCATTGTCTGGAAAGGTTTCTGCAATATTCATCATATTAATATCAAAGTTGAAGATGTAGATGAGATTCGTAAAAAATATCCCGGTTATACTCTATTAGTTCATCCTGAATGCATTCCGGAAGTTTTTAAGCAAGCTGATGTGGTAGCATCAACCAAAGGAATGGCTGATTTTACCGGAGATAATGACAATGTTATCATCGGAACTGAGATCGGTCTTTTTGAACAATTGAAAGCAAAATATCCCGAAAAAAATATCGTTCCGCTCTCGGAAAAAGCGATTTGTAAAAATATGAAAAAAACTACCCTGAAAGATGTCCTGAAAACTCTCGAAACTGAAAGAAATGAAATTTCAATTGAAAAGGAAATCGCAGCAAAAGCAGTTGATTCAATCAATCGGATGTTGGAATTATCCTGATAATTGATGATAAATAATTTAAAAATCTACCAGATCAATTCCTTGTTCTCAAATTCCACTTGGGAACAGAATTGTATAAGAAATTGTTTTTCGGTGCAGTTTTTTTATCCTTCAAAACAGAACCACAGTAAAACTTTTCCAGAAATAACATTCCCAAGTTCAATTTGGGAATGAGTATAAATTGAAAACTTGTCAGGTTTCCTATAAAAACAAAATTCCCGTAGAATTACCTTTTGGAAAAACCATCCATCAATTTAAAAACGGCCATTCCATAACTTCCGATACAGCTTTTTTAGTTGAAAAAGTTTTAGAGAATAATTCCGATAAAAATCTAAAGGTTCTCGAATTGGGAAGCGGAAATGGAATTATCTCTATAATGCTCGCTCATAATCGTCCTTCCTGGAATATTACCGGAATCGAGATCCAGAAAAAATTAGTAAATCTTGCTCTTGAAAACTCAAAATCAGCCGAAGTTCAAATAAAGTTCATAAATGCAGATCTGAAAGAGGATACTTTTCCTCCTCAAAATTTTGATCTGATAGTTTCCAATCCACCCTATTTCCCAAAAAAAGCAGGCAATGTAAGTCCAAACAAAGAAAAAGCGATTTCCACCCATGAAATCTTATGTACTATGGAAGATGTTTTCCGATCAGTGAAATATAATTTAAAAAAAGAAGGGAAAGCATATCTCATCTATCCTCTTACC
>DRTC01000422.1 GCA_011372345.1 Candidatus Cloacimonadota bacterium | reverse complement strand
TGAATATTTTAGATTAAAAGTTCTTCAAAAATGCGGATATTTAATGGTGAATTTAAATGAATGAAAAAATCTATTACCCACTGGTTTCTGCCGAGAACCAAAATTCATAAAACCGATGGAAAAATAGAAACGAAATATTTTACACTCGAAGAAGGTTCGATCTTATTAGAACCTGATGTCCGAAAATATTTCCCGGATTCTGAATCCGTAAATAATGCTTTGCGTTCCTTACAGAATATTCTACCGGCAAATATAAAGCATGGGTAAATTGATTGCATGATTAACTCGACTTGCTGCGACCACAGGGAATGCGAATTGTGTTCGGTTAGTATTAATCTCGGAACGATCCGTCAGGAGCCGGATTAAAAGTTCCGAGCTACAACTTCTTCTCGATCTCCGGAATCATTTCTTTCAATTTATCGGAGGAATTCATTAAAGCCTTCACGCCTGCTTTGTTAAAATCCAAATCGATCCCTTTGATGTTAGTGAAAGAATTTTTATATACTTCATCCCCGGAAGTCATATCGACAACAGAAATAGTAAGATCAGCATAAGCAGAAAACATTTCATAAGCTTCCGAACCTTTTCTCGTTCTCGCTTCGAGAGTTATCATCAGGTCAGCTTCGGAAATATCTTCTACAAATGAAAATCCTTTATTGGAGAGGATTTCCTTGAGTTTTGGTTCGAGATAAAGAACATCGAGTTTATTCCCGAGATTTGTTTCATCCGCTTCGATAAAAAAGGTTAATCCCTTCACATTCAGGATAAACTTTGTTTCCGGAAGAGGAAAACTTTCCAGGATATTCCGATAGATAAAGGATGTGCTGTCCTGGTTTATAAAACTGGAAATATCGAGTTCTGATTTTATCATCTGCAATTTTTCAGGAGAAGTTATCCTGGTGATATCACATTTCCCGATCCCGGAAGAATTTGTCCTGACTTTTTCTATCAGATCACCAGAACCTTTAATAAAATAGAATTTCAAAGGTAAATTCGATACTTTAAAAGGTTCATCAAGTTTATAATCTGCAATAATTTTCAAAGGTTGTTTCAAAGGTTTGTTTGTTTTAGCATCGATTTTAGCTGGCTGCGGTTTTAGTTCGATATTTGATAAAATATTCTGGATTGAGAAATAGATTTCATTTGTCAGGAATATCTCTTTACCGTCGATTGTTGCTTTTAGAGTTTCACCAATATATTTTTCTAAAGGTTTAAGAGCTTGCAGGTAATACAGAAGAGCTTTTTCGATATTTTTATTCTTTTCATTTGATCTTGCTTCGGTAAACATATCCAGGGCAAGATTGAGCGCTTTATCTATTTTTTCTCTTTTCTTCCTTTCGTAAACTTCCTTTGATAAACGATAATAGATCCAGTAATTTTCTTTATCTTCATAAGTATCGAGGATCTCGAAACCTTCCAGTTCCGCTTGCGTCGAAGTCTGTATACTGGATTTGATCTCTTCTTCCAGAACACCCGATTTTTCGATCACATTGCTGAGCACTTCCCCGGAGATATTTATCGTAATTTCGGAAGCAAGGTTTTTTAGAGCATTATCTTTCGCTATCTGGATATGATCGGTACTTCCTTTTGTTTTTGATGAAACTCCAATCCCGATGTAATAGTTATTATCGATCGGTCTGGATTTTACCCAATCCGCTATTATTGATATT
>DRTC01000421.1 GCA_011372345.1 Candidatus Cloacimonadota bacterium | reverse complement strand
AGGAAGAGAAAAGGAGATATTAACTTCCGGATTGAACGGATTGGGATAATTGGAAATGAAGAATTCAGGTAGATCAAAATCTTCATCTGTTTTGGTTGTGAGGGAATCCAGACGACCGGAAGTTAGATAGAGATAACCGCAGGGAGACATAGAACCGGATTTTAAAAAACTTACATAAACTGAATCGGATTCATTAAAATTTATTGCTATTTTTGAAGTAAAAGGAGAGGTCTCATCATTAAAAAAATCCGGCAGCCATTGATAGAATTCCGAAAAATTATCAGAACCATTTGTGTAATGGAAATCAACATAATTTTGCGGTTCATCATACGCAGCACCAACATACACTTTTTCACCGGAATTGGAAATATTAAAATCACTCATAAAATAATTGTTATCAAAGGTTTCCAAAACCTGGTAACTGTTCTCATTAATATTCAGTTTCAGTATTATATCATTCTCATAAGATTGAAAAAGCTCATAATATGAAACAAGCACATAAATCTCATTATTAAAGATTTTCAGACTTTTGAGAAAAGAGAAAAATAAGTCTTCAAAAACAAATTCATGTTCCTCAAAGTTTATACCATCTTCTGAAATAAGGAATTGAATGACCGACGAGTTTTTATATAAAGCAATAACAATGCTGTTTCCATCAGATGCGATAAATTTCCCTAAAACAGGAGATTCTAATTCCTGTTCAAGTTGAGTAACAAAGTTTTGTCCTCCATCGGTTGATCTGGTTATTACTAAATTTTGTCCATCTTCATTCGTAACAGGGAAATCAATTAAATCAACAAATTTAAACCGTTGATCATAATGATAATCTTTATTATAACCGGTTGAAGGATGAGTTCCATCATAATGAAAATTATCCAGATCCCATTCATTTTGATCAGGATGATTATAAGGATCTATCCCGGAACGATGAACATAACCTCTTCGTCTTTGAGCAATCGAACCATATAGATGAATAGTTCCTCTTTCAGTTATGATATCTTCAGCAGATTCTGGCCAAACAGGATTATACCATGGATGATCTGTTCCATAAGGATAAATAAAGGTTGGAGCATTATTGGGAAAGGATTCGAGATATTCAGGAGATTCATAAGGATAGCCGCACATATTGTAAGGAGATTGGGGAAATCCTCCGTGTATGAGGAAATCGCAAATATCAGGCGGCATACCAGTAATTGGTAGGAAAATATTTTTATGAAAATCTATATAAGTATAAAGAGTATCATTTCCGGTATAAGGGCTGGGAGCGATGAAATCAGGAGTAGAACCGTGAGGATGTTGATATTCAAAAGTAAATATTCCATCGTAATGACAGGCTAATTCTCCATGAGTATTTTCATCTCCTTCACCAATAGCTGCATAAGCTCCGTAAAGCCAAATATCATCACAATTATCCTCCCTTAAGACCATATCATTAAATGGATCTTTGTGTTTGTATTTAATGAGAATTTTTCCTTCTGAAACCAACCCGAAATAATCAAATAGATTGGGATTATCTTCATCATCGGGAGCAGATCCTATAGTAGTCCAATTATAGGTTATGTCACCAACAATATAAACCGTATCAGCACAACCCCAGGTTTGTTTTCCTTCAACCTGTCCCTCGATCCAGAGTTCGCTTTCTACCCAGACAGATTGATCTTGTATTGTTCCGGATGGACCTTGAGTCCAGAGTGTATCATAGATGGGAACATAATTCGTCCAGATATGATCGGAATCTTCATACCAGTTATACCCGGAGTTAATAATATCATTTGCCTGCTGCGCATCTGCTGGAAACCAACTGTAAACTTTAAAGGAGTCTATTCCGACTAATTCCATATCTCCGTACATCGATTGATAGGAATTTCCATCAATTTTTACATAAACAATCTCTTTCGTGGGATCAAAGGGTTGGATACCATTTTCTCGAATGAGATTTGCTTCCGGTTCAAAGAGTTTGGGTGGAACATTTTCCTGCCATCCGCCAAGGAAAATGTCGTCCATTGGGGCTCCGGGAGTTATTTGAAAAACTCCGGATGTCGTAACCATTTCGTGAAATGTTGGCCAACCTCCCATATTATAAATCCAAATATCACCATTGCTGTGAACAGGTCCGAATAATTCATCTTGTCCCCAAAAGAATAATGGAAAGGAATCACCATCCGCATTTTCAGTTTCTTCAACATTAGTAAAATGTTGGAACGATGACATTTGTTCAAAACGACCGGAAATATAACAAAGTTCCAGATTATCATTTTTATTAACAAGAAGCGGCATTTCATATACATTTTCAGCAATTAATTCTGTGGTGAAAGTCTGTCCGTTATCTTCGGAAATGGCTTTATACAAACCGGAAGATTCTTCCGGATCTCTGTAAAAAATTATGACATTGCCGTTTGATAAAACTTCTAAAACGGGAGTGATCCTTTCAACCGGTTCAGTGTAGTTTTTTTCAATAGTCTCAATAACAGTATATGTGAAATCATTTCCGTTGTTTTCTGAATATCCGAAATTTATACACCAATTATCATCATCAGCCTGAATAAAAGTTATGTAAACTTTCTCTCCAATAATTTTGTATGATTGTTGACCTGAATAGCACACAGCATTATTGGGATTTTCCGGATTATCGATTAAAACCGGTTCATTGAATTGGGAAGATAAAGTAATCACATAAAATAAAAAAATAATAAATAATATTTGCTTCATGGTTTCCTCCATTTTGAGCAGATTAAACTTACCAGATTTCAAAAATTTGGCAAGTTAAATTTTCGTAAAACAAGATGCCGATCTTGTCTATTTTCATCAAATCCTTTGAAAAATTTAAGTTGAGACCGAATGAATTCGGCTTATCTCAAGTTTTTATTTCATACACAAAAAAACGATAATAATATTTCGAGTCATTGTTTTTATAAACCTTTTCCAAACCAATTGCCTTATAATTGGAAATTCTAACAGTTGAGAAAAGATATTTTACATTAAACTCCTTTAGTTTATTAATATTCAGATCGCATTGGATCTCATTGATATTTTCTTTAATGTAATCCTGATCATAATAATGTTTACCTATCTTATCATCAAAAAGGAAGACATGTATTCCCCAATTCTGGAAAAAATCTTCAATTTCAGGGTTTTGTTTCAATTCATCTTTGATGATCTCATAAAATTTCTGTTTGAATTCCAACGGATAAAAAACGCTGAAAGAATCGATAGTTTTGAATCCGTTATAATTAGCAACCGCCGGGAAAAAACCGATACAACCGACTCTGTAATCATTTTTATTTCTTTCCAATTTTGCTTCGATTTCCGAAAATTGTTCTTGAGCAAAAAATTGTTTGAAAGTCGGTTTTTCTGTAAAAGCCATTAAAGTCGAATTTTTCAGACAGTATCCAATCTGGAGAGAAACCAGAATGATGAGAATGATTTGAGCAGTTTTTTTGTTCTTCATCATTTGATAAAACTCGATCAGTAAAATTCCCCAGAGAATGTACCAGACAGCAGGATTGAGAAAATAAAATCTTTCCAGCCTGAAACCTTGTTCGAGTTTATTATAAAAGTCCAAAAACGGCTGATAGTAATAAATTCCATAAATTAGAGAAGAAAAAAGCAGAAACGCCCAGAGTAATAAAATCAGCTTCAGATGTTGGAATTTCCTATAAAAAAATAAAAGAAACATAAAGATCAGGGAAGATTGGAGAATGAACCTGCCGTGGAAACTTTGAGATGAAATCTGGGAAGAAATAAAATGGATGAAGATTCGCTTCAGAGTTTCGGTAACTCCATAACCGGTAAAACTTTGTGAAATCCGGTTAGTTGGAATATTATACACAAACTGGATCAGGAAAAACGAGTAATGGCTAACGAGAAAACAAACAAATAAGAGAATTCCACCGAAAATCAGGTGTCGATTCAATTTACTTTTGAACAAAAGGTAAATATAAGCAAATATGATGACAAAAAAGATGAAAATTCCGGAAACAAAAAGGTTGGAATAAAATGCGTATAAGATGACTATCAAATAAGATCTGAGAAGTTTTTGTTGATGATACAAATAATAAAAAGCGAGGATCAAAAGGGGAATTCCGGCAATGGAAAGATGACCCGGAGACCAGAAGGGGAGAGCAATGAATGAGAAAGAAATGAGAATGAGAAGATAATCCGGGAATTTGGTATTTTGAGTAAAAATTTTCAACAGATAGAGAAGTCCGAGAAATCCTAAAAGACGATATAAAAATTCATTGAGAACATAGCCCCAGAAATAATCAAGCGAGAAGAATAGTTTGCTGATGGATATTTGTCCAACCCTGAAAATCGGATTTGCGCCGGGTAAAGTAGCATTCGGAATTTTTTCCGATGGGAATAATGCTCCCTGAAATTTCCCGTTATAAATGCTGAACTGGTTGATCTGGTTGAGATTGTCGTGGATTTGGATGAAGGAATTTTTGCCTTTGAGAATATAAGGAGAAAAGTAGATGAGGAAGAGCAATGTTGTAAGAAGGATGAGATTTCCTCTCCTTCCCAGATTCCATTTGGGAATGTTTTTTATTGAAAAGTTATACTTTGAATTCATTTATGTTATGATTCTCATATCGCAGGAGCGTTGGAACGAAGGAGAAACTTGCCAAATTTTTGTCCCGAAAGCCTTCGGGAGGCAAGTTTCATTGCAAAGATATTTTTATATTCTTCACCACAAACTCAATCTCTTCTTTTTTAAGTTTATAAAACATCGGTAAGCGGAGAATGGTTTCAGCGATTTTTTCCGTAACCGGAAGTTGGACATTTTTGTATTTTCCTTTCCAGAAAGGTGCTCGATGTAAGGGCTGGTAATGAAAAACTGCTTGAATTCCTTTTGAATTGAGAAAATCGATCATCTCTTTTCGCTGTTGAGAATTTTCCAAAACCAGATAGAATAAATGAGCATTATAAGACACATTTTGGGGAACAAATGGTAATTTCTTTTTTGGAAAAAACTCCGCTAAAAGTTGATAATAATAATGCCAGGATTGGAGTCGATTTGAATTTATTTTTTCCAATTCCAATAATTGCGGATAAAGAAAAGCGGCTTGCAATTCGGACATCATGAAATGTTTCCCAAGAATTTGCCAGGTCCAATTTTCTGTTAAACCTCGATCAAAATCTTTGCGATTCGTTCCTTTCTGAAATACCTTTTCCGCTTTTGTGACCAGTTTTGGATTGTTGATAATTAATGCACCACCCTCTCCGCAATGAACATTTTTGGTTTCATGAAAACTGGTGATTGCCATATCTCCAAAACTTCCTGCCGGTTTCTCGTTAAATCTGCTTCCGATCGACTGGGCAGCATCTTCGATCAGAAACAAGTTGTTTTTTTTACAGATATCCGAAATTTTTTCGATCTCGCAGGGAATTCCGGCATAATGAACAGGAATTATAACTTTAGTTTTTTTGGTGATCAAACCTTCGATCAAAGATTCATCGATATTTTTTGTATCTTCCCGGATATCGCACCAGACGATCTCTACTCCTGCAGAAGCTAATGCGTTGGCAATCGAGCAATGCTCGAAAGCAGGTATTATTACTTCATCTTCCGGTTTTAGTCCTAAAGATGAAAGTGCTATTTCCAGGGCACCGGTGCAGGAGGATGTCAGCAGAACTTTATTGCAACCGATGTATTTTTCCAGCAAATCACTGCCTTTTTTGATGAATTCACCGCGTGATGAAAATTTTTTCCTTTTAATCACGGAATTCAAATAGAGAATTTCAGTTCCCAGAACTAATGGCTTATTGAATGGAATTTTCATTATTAGCTCATGGATTTAACGGATTTTATTTTTCATTAAACAATTTTCCCTCTGTTATTCTGGAGACTCCTCATTAATAAGAGCAAGAAGAAACTTCGGAATGACAGCGACTTTGCGAAAATTCCCACAAAGAAATTCCTTCATCTGATCTGCGCAAATATATCATCATCAAACCAAAACTCATATCTTTGCGAAAGTCGAGAAAAGCAAGGAGTAGCACAACTTTCGCAAAGTTAAAAATCCCAAATATATTCCGGAGCATCCTGTCCAACACAAAATAACAGGTCAAAAATGGAAACATTATGCTCAAATTTTCCCCAGAGTTGAGAATATTCGGGATAATCAGGATAATTCATAAACTCGACTTTTATATCATTTTTTTCAAATTTGGAAATATCAAGATAAGATTTTGCGGAAGGTCCGGTCAGGTAATAATCTGCTTGCAGTTGTTTCATTATGGAAATGATCTTATCGTTCTTTCCTGCAACTAATTCGAATTCATCCGAATTGCAGAAAATCGTTTGCAATCCCAGCAAATTGGAAATTTCCTTGATCAGAAATTGATTCAATTCGCTTAATTTCTGCCATTTGGTTTTGAGATAAACTTTTTCTAAAAAAGTAGAAAAATTTTGGAAATATTTCGTTTTATGATAACTCATCTCCAGAGTTCTGAAATGTTTCTCAAACCATTTTGTTTTATTATTGATTTCAACTTCATTTATTTTCATTTTTTGTGTCCCGTTGTTGGGAACTGAAAGCCACTTTAAACCTTGCGGAGTTTTTATCAAATTACGGCTTCTCCAATCACGAATTGTGTATTGAGCAGTATCGAGAAAAACGAAGTAATCGACTTTCTGGATGATGTGAAAATATCCTTTCCAGGGGATGTAATTGGATTGAAGGATCGCTACTTTTTTCATTTTCTTTTACCCGCGAAATACACGAAAATACGCGAAATAATTGGCAACTAACAAAACGAACAAGAACTAACATTTTTGCCTTTTTGACTGGACTTCATCCGGCTTTTGACGGATGGAGTTCAGGTTGAAAGTTTTATTCATCT
>DRTC01000420.1 GCA_011372345.1 Candidatus Cloacimonadota bacterium | reverse complement strand
TACTGCTCATTTGATGGCTCAAGCTGTTAAACAACTTTTCCCGGATGTAAAAGTTACGATCGGTCCAGCCATTGAAAATGGTTTCTATTATGATTTTGATAAGGAAATTCCTTTTACAGACGAAGACCTGATCAAGATCGAAGAAAAAATGCGAGAACTTTCTAAACAAAATCTCGAGTACTCTCGTCAGGAAATTCTAAAAGAAGAAGCAATTAGACTTTTCAAAGAAATGGGTGAGGATTACAAGATTGAAATCTTGGATGAGATTCCGGATGGAGAAATAATTTCAACTTATCAGCAAGGTGATTTTACCGATCTTTGTCGAGGTCCTCATCTTCTAAATACCGGAAAGATCAAAGCGATCAAATTGTTGAAAACTTCCGGAGCATATTGGCGGGGATATGAGAAGAATAAGATGCTGCAAAGGATTTACGGCATCAGCTTTCCTTCCAAGAAAGAATTAAAAAAATATCTGCACGATCTGGAAGAAGCGAAAAAAAGAGATCACCGTAAAATCGGGAAAGAACTCGATCTCTATTCAATTTCCGATGAGATCGGAGCAGGTCTGGTTCTGTGGCATCCGAACGGAGCAATGATGCGTTCGATCATCGAACAGTATTGGAAAGAGCAGCATTTCAAAGCCGGATATGGTCTGGTAAATTCTCCTCATATTGGAAAAGCAGAACTCTGGAAAACCAGCGGTCATCTCGATTTCTATGCTGAAAGTATGTATAATCCGATCTTGGTCGATGAACAGGAGTATTACCTGAAACCGATGAATTGTCCGTTTCATATCGAGATCTATAATTCCCGGAGAAGAAGTTATCGCGAACTGCCTTTACGCTGGGCTGAAATGGGAACTGTTTACCGTTATGAGAAATCAGGTGCTCTGCATGGTTTGATGAGAGTTCGAGGATTTACTCAAGATGATGCTCATATTATCTGTACTCCGGAACAACTTCATGATGAAGTATATAAAGTCTTGGAATTTTCTCTCGAAATGCTGAAGGATTTCGGATTTAAGGATTTTCTGATCTATCTTTCTACCATGCCCGAAAAAGCTGTAGGAGAAAAGGGTGATTGGGAAAAAGCTCAACTTTCTCTTAAAGATGCCCTGGAAAAATATGGAATTGATTACGAAGTTGATGATGGTGGTGGTGCTTTTTACGGACCAAAGATCGACATCAAGATCAAAGATGCTCTCAATCGTGCCTGGCAGTGTTCGACCATTCAATTCGATTTCAATTTGCCGACCCGTTTTGATATGAATTATATCGGTGCTGATAACAATCCGCATCGTCCATTCATGATCCATCGCGCCTTGCTCGGTTCTCTGGAAAGATTTTTCGGAACTCTGATCGAATATCATGCCGGCAATTTCCCGCTCTGGCTTTGTCCGGTTCAAGTGAAGGTTATTCCTATTTCAGAAAAATATGAGGAATATGCCAAAGAAGTAAATAAGCAATTGCTTAATTCTGAAATTCGTTCTGAAATAGATCAAAGCAATGAGAAGATCGGTTATAAGATCAGAGATGCAGAAACTCATAAAATTCCGTATATGTTCATTGTGGGTGAGAAAGAGAAGGAATCCAAAAGTGTTTCCGTGCGACGACACACTAAAGGAGATCTGGGAAGTTTTGGGATCGTAGAAATGATAGTAAAATTGAAGAAAGAGATTGATGAGAAATAGATAATAGAAACTTGCTATCCGGCAGCTGCCGGATGGCAAGTTTTGTTGAGCTTCTATGAAAAAACTAATTTTTTTTTATTTAATCATTTTTACTGCATCATTATTAATATCTACAGAAATCAAACTACATGACGGCAATATCATTACAGGGAATATTGATTCCATAAATAAAAAGAAGCTGTATCTGGAAAATGATCAAGGTAAAAAACTTTTTGTTATCGAAAAAAGGTTCATTAACCTTATCGATAATGATTCTTTAAAAACTCAAAATCTTCTCGAAAGTAAAATCGGAGAATTTCCTAATTATAATAGTTACAAAGAGATCGAAACTATAAAATTAGATTTTCAAAATTTTTATCAATACAAGAAACTCAATTACAAACAATCTTATCTATTAGGACAATATGAAGCGAAAACAAAACACAGCACTCTTGGTTGGTCATTAGGAAGCTTTGGATTAGGTTTAACAACACTATTTATCGGACCATCGATTTTAATCATAGAAGCTTATAATTCCCATCCTGAACCAAAAAATATTCCAACTAATGCTGATCTAGATGCTTTTTCTGAAGGTTATACCAAAAAAGCAAGAATGAAAAATATCAATAGTTCGTTAATATTTGGGATGGTTGGAACAGTTGCTATCATTTCTTATTTCTTTTATATGCTTTCTCAAATTCATATAACTATGTGACAAATTATTAATAAGGTATTTATAATGAATATTTTTGATTTCATAAAAAAAGAACTAAACCTCGAAGCAAAAGCGATCATCGAAGCTTCGGAACGAATTAATGACGAGATTGAAAAAGCGATCGAGATTTTATATGAATGTTCCGGAAAAGTAATTGTTACCGGAATGGGGAAGACCGGGATCATTGCTCGCAAAATCGCAGCAACTCTATCCAGCACCGGAACAACTGCGATTTTCCTGCATGCAGCCGAAGGGATTCATGGTGATCTGGGGATCTTACAGAAAAATGATGTTGTGATCGCAGTTTCCTACAGCGGAAATACGGAAGAATTAATATCAATTATTCCTTATATAAAATTCAAGAAAATCCCGATCATTGCTTTGACAGGAAATCTCGATTCAAAATTGGCAAAAAATTCAGATGTTGTGATCGATTGTTATGTCAAAAAAGAATACGAACCGTTCGGTCTGGTTCCGACTTCCAGCACAACTGTTGCTCTGGCAATGGGAGATGCGATGGCAATTGCACTTCTTAAAAAAAGGAATTTCAAAGAATCTGATTTCGCTCAATTCCATCCGGGTGGAACGATCGGCAAAAAGATGATCTTGAAAGTTAAGGACTTGATGCATTCCGGAGAGAAAAATCCTATTGTAAAAAATAGCGATAAGATGAACAAAGCAGTCTTGGAAATGACTTCCAAAGGATTGGGTTGCACGAATGTTATCAACGAGTCCGGAAAATTAGTAGGGATTGTTACTGACGGAGATTTGAGGAGATTCCTAGCAAAAGGATTTACTGATTTGAATATTCAGGTAACAGAAGCTTTAACAAAATCTCCCAGAACTATAAAATCAGAGAATCTTGCTATTGATGCCCTGAATTTAATGGAAAATAATAAAATAACAATGCTTCCTGTTGTTAATGATAGAGATGAACCTGTTGGAATGCTGCATATGCATGATCTGATCAATGCTGGAGTTGTGGGATAAGTTTTTGTAGCACAGATTTGCAATCTGTGAAAAAAAATATCAATAATCCACAAAATGCAATTCTGTGCTACCTCAAATCATTTTACTGTTATAATGATCAACCGGAGCATAATCATCGGTTAGGATCGGAACATCAATTTCGATATCTTCTTTCCAGAGATGTTTAAGATATTCATTTAATACAGGATCTTCATTTTCAAAAACCGGT
>DRTC01000419.1 GCA_011372345.1 Candidatus Cloacimonadota bacterium | reverse complement strand
GAACCGGTTTTAACCAGGAAACCGAGGGTGAACAGGATGAACATTGCGGGAGAATATTTAACCGACATCAACAGGGACATGAGAAGCGGATCTCCGGTTTCTTTAAATCCGAGAGCAAATCCGATCAAGATCAGGAAGGCACCGGCAGTTGAGAACAGGATATAATTCAAAGCGGCTTTTTGAGCGTTCTTCCCTCTGATGATCAACAAATAAGAACTGATGGTCATAATCTCCCACGCAAAGAAAAACTGCAAGGTAGTTTCCGCCACGAGTAATTTCCCGAGAGCAATGAACATCATCAATAGAAACGGGTAGAATCCTTTTCTCCGACCTTCGACATTCATTGTTCCAATAATGGAGATGATTCCGGCAAGAATAAAAATCATGGCAAAGATCAGGTAAATTCCCGATACTTGCGGGATCAGGAAATATAGGAAAGTTCCAAGAGTAGCGATGGAGATAATTCCTTTGAATTTTGCAGGAAGCCAGTCCAAAAGGAAAAGAACAGCAGCCGGAAGTAAGGGAAATAAGTAATAAAAATCCATGATCTTGGCATAGATCAGGCTGTAGAAAAGCAGGGAAAACAGGGACAGGATTATGGGCACAAATCGTATTATATCAGGAACATATTCATTCTTTTCGTTTTCATTTCCTTTGACAACAAAACCGAACCAGCGCAACAAATATACTGCTTCCAACATTGTTCCAAATAAGATTAGCCAGATCCAGATGCTCATATTATTGGAAGCGAGTTGCATGATCAATTCCCATTTTGCCCAGAATCCCGGGAAAGGCGGGAAACCGAGTAGAGCAAAGATAAAACCTCCGAAAATAAAAACCGGAACCGGTCTGGATGCAAGTATTGACCAGTCTTTGATCTTGTCTCGTTTAACTATTCCGGCGAGCCAGAAAAGTCCGGCTTTGGCAAAGAAATGACTGATGAATAAGCCGCCGACAATGATCACGAGCGAACTGGTTTCGGAATAGGAATCGCTGAAATTCCTGATCAGGACTAGAACAGCAGTCAGCAATCCCATCTGACCGATGGATGAATATCCTAATAATCGTTTGGCATTTGTCTGTTTTAATCCCATCAGGTTGGAGAAGATGAAGGTGATGATCCCTAATCCTGAAATCAATGATAAAAGTCGGGCATCGAATAAGGGAAGCAATTTATTGAGAACAAAGAAGATCGCTCCGGAATTGGCGGCTGCGATGATGGAAGCAATTCCCGGATCCGATGCCTGGTAAACATCCAAAGCCCAACCATTGGCAGGAAACGGTTTGAGTTCGATCAAAATAGCGGATAAGAGGATGAAGAGAGCGACAAAACCGATCTGTCCCGCGATCATACTTTTGGTTTGGATCATGATATCGATATTCAGCGTGCCGGTCAGGTGATAAATGTAGATCGTTCCAATCAGAAAGAGGGAAGAGGCGATTGCACCGGCAATGATGTATTTGAATCCTGCGGAAAGAGATCGGCTGTTCCTGTTCAATGCGATCAGGGAATAGGTGGCGATGGAAGTAATTTCCAAAAAGACAAAGATATTGAACATATCGCGGGTCATGATCAAACCGCTGATCCCCATGATGAGCATCAAATAGAGCATCATCGCATAAGTTCTGGTTTCCTTGAATCTTCTGATAAGATATAAACCGCCCAGTAATCCTATCAAATTGGAGAGAAAAACCAGAAAAGATTCTTCCAATCCGAAACGAAGGTTTATGGAAAATGGCGGGATGAATCCGGCGGTGAAAATATCGATCACATCTCCGCCATAGATGATGTGAACAAGCCAGGAACCGGAAATCGCTGTCATTCCAAATAATGATAAAAGGAAAACACCAAGCGTAAAATTCTTATTGATCCTGTTGAACAGGTCTAATAAAAAAGCCGAACTCAAAGCAATTACAAATATGTAGATAGGACTTATCATTTATTCTCCGTTATAGTCCATTTCAATCATCGTTCCCAATCAGGGATTGGGAACAATTAAATCTCGAAAACGTGAATGAGCAAATTCTCGGCGGAATATGGATTCACGAGCCGCGAAAGAATCATTTTTTTTCATAATAAGGATTTCCCAGTAAGAATCAACTTCAAATTTATTAAGATAAAGTTTTTCTAAATATGATTTCATTTCTAATGTTTCAAATCAATATAATCATCGATATTCAACGATTTCTTCTGCTTATACATTTGAACCGCATAAACGAGCATCAGGGCAGTAACTGCCAGACCGATCACGATCGCTGTCAGAACCAGGGCAGAAGGGATGGGATCGACGACTTTATCGACTGCTTCCGCTTTTGTGACCGCAGCATCGAGGATGGGAGCAGTTCTTCCTTTGATATATCCAATGGAAACGATCAATAAATGGATTCCCGTGTCTATGATGGAAAAACCGATGATCATTTTGATGATGTTTTTTTGCGTTAGCATTCCCCATAAACCGATGATGATGAGTATAAATCCCAGGATCGTTATCAGTGTCATTTACTGCTCCTTTTTTTTGTCGTTTGATTCCCACACCTGAAGGTATGGGTTATTGATTATTCCATAACATTTGCTTGTTCCCACGCTCCTGCGTGGGAACACATTTCTGCATCATTTCTACCGTAACATTTAACACAGGAGCGTCAGAATCTTCATTCCAACGCAGGAGCGTTGGAACGAGTAGGAAAGTTACTTTGTTTTTATGATTGCATCCAGGATATTTTCATTTTCGCTGGCTGCATCAGTCATTACTTCCGAGATTATCCCACCCATCGGTTTTGCCATTAATCTGGAGTTCATTCGGGAAATATAGGTTTTTCCATCAGGTTTTTCATAGATCGCAACCCGGCACGGCATCAAAGTGGAAACGATTCGTTCATCTCCTTCTTTCAATATTTTTCCGGCGTGATCAGGATGGCACAATTCAAATACTTTTACAGGATTGACCTCGATCCCGAACTTCTTCATAGATTTCTGCAGGTCGTGAACTGCAGGAAGTTTCCAATCATTTGCTTCGATCGATGCTTCCAATTGGGTGACAGTTTCCTCAAAACCAAATTTACTTTCATCTTCTAACAACATCATTCCGGGAGCCATATTATACATCGCTGCTCCGGTTATCACAATACCGATTATAAAACCGATTATCCCTACTAATATATATTTTTTCATGATTATTTTTCTCCTTTATTTTTTTGAAAATATGCTTACTTGTTCCTACGCTCCTGCGTGGGAACACATTCATTGAACACTCTGCGTTATTTCAAAAGTATTTGACGCAGGAGCGTCAGATTTTTCATTCCAACGCCGGAGCATTGGAATGAGT
>DRTC01000418.1 GCA_011372345.1 Candidatus Cloacimonadota bacterium | reverse complement strand
TGATAAAGTTGTCCCTACAATTTACGATTAGTCAGAAAACACAAAACAACAAACCCTTTATTCATGCGGGTTTGCACGATTTGAAACAAATAAAATGGAGTACAACTGTCAAAGGTAGGAGTTCGGTTCACAAAAGGTTCGATCAAGGAAATATCAAATTTTGCTGCACTTGCAAACACAAAAATGGAGGACATTGGCGCCAGAAGATTGCATACTGTCCTTTCCATACTTCTCGAAGATTACCTCTATGAACTACCTGATAAAAAAACTGAAAAGATAAAAATCACAAAGGATCTGGTCACACAAAAACTCGCAAAGATCATTACCGACGAAGATCTGACGAAATATATTCTTTAAACAAATATATTACTCTACCAATTTAGGAATTAGTAAAGAAAATCGTACCATACTCTTTATAAAGCTCCAGCTTGGGAAAGCATATATTTCTTTTTGATATTCTATCCTACCTTTGACACCTAACCATAGTCAAACATGCATAAACAGGGCATTTCAATTTTCAAAGTTGCGAAAATTGTCCCTACAACTGAAATATATTTGCTTTTATTCAACGATTAATTTTTGAATTTTGCCATATATTCCGTTGTTTGTTTATTCGACATCAGATTCGATGGTTGCTTAATTTTCAGAACAGCAAATATCTTTGATGCCAATGAGTTGTGTTTGCTTTTCATAAAATATTTCTGACCTTCTATCACGATCTCACTGAACTCCATTTTATTCAATGCTTGCTTAATCCTTTCTGTTGAAAAATCTACATTTCTTCTTCGCAGACATAATTCCATCTCACGCTCAAGCAAGAAAGCAATAAAACAACTCACAAAATGACCTTCGATATGTTTGCGACTCCACAGAAAAATCGGACGAGTTTCCTTTGTAGATTTCAAGATACGGAACGATTCTTCGACCTTGAAAAGATAATGATAATTATCAATTACTTTGAGAGGGTCCAACGAAAGATCGCTGCATTGGATCGCATAAAATCCATCAAATTTGGATTCTTCCAATATTCTTTTTTCATGCAATTGCAAATGATAACTTTCATCCTCGATTGCCCGCTCTCGATCTTTTGCATCTTTTCGAGCCCGTTTGGAAGAAAATGTGCAAATCAATTTCTCAGGTAATTTCTCTCTAATCCATTTATTTCTCTTTTGTTCTTCAGGCTGATCTTCATCTATGTACTTTATCACATTTGTGTAATCTAATTCTTTATAGGTGAAAAGATTATCCTTCTCATCAAAATCTTCCCGCCAATAATTGAGATCGTTGTTCCAAATCCTTTGGTAATCTTTCTCGGATAAAATTTTCTTCTGAACTGATTTCTTCATGTTTTTGATACGAGCACTCACAATATAATCAAATCCATTATCTTTGATCTGTTTGAGATTCAGTTTGGAATTGATGCCTTTATCAGCAACAATGATAACTTTATTTAGATTAAATTGCGCTTTCAATTTCTTTAGGATTTTGAGCAGTGTTTTGGAATCAAAAGTATTCCCAGGATATAGCTCATAACCGATCGGTCTTCCTTCACAATCGATCAGCATTCCCAACACTACCTGAATTTCATTGTATTTATGAGC
>DRTC01000417.1 GCA_011372345.1 Candidatus Cloacimonadota bacterium | reverse complement strand
TATTAAAATTCAGGAATAAGATCGGGAACGAGATAAATCTTACGGAGCTACCTGAGCTGTTTTCACGCCAAAACTATCGGTTATAAACACATAACTGCTCTGGAAGAATTTGAATCATGTCCATAACTTAAATTTTTCTTAGAATTTTTATTTAAACAAGATTATTTTTTTGATCGGTGAATGTTCAAGATTCAATCTATAAAAGTAAATTCCAATTCCAACTGGTCGATTATTTTCATTACTACCATCCCAAACAATTTGGTTAACTGGTTGATTAGTTTTCTGGTTAATATGAAAAGTTTTGATTTTTTGTCCTTTAATATTGTAAATTATTATCTTTGTGGTCTCTTTATTCTCTGCGGTTATAAAAGAAATAGTCGTTTTCGATTTGAAGGGATTTGGATAATTTGATAATGTAATTTCTTTATTCACTGTTAAAATTTTATCGATAGTTGTTTCACCACAAGTAATTTCAAATAAATCTGTTGGAATTCCAATTGTTGTTCCATCTTCAAAAATAATTGTTTCAAAACAATTATAAATGGTATCAGTTTCGCTATTATATATTTTAAAAGAAATTGCTTCTTCATTAATATTTCCCACAATAGTAAAATACCAAAATCCGTCACATTCAGGAGTAGGTGGTTGCCAGATTGCCACGGAACGGCAATCTTCTTCTTCACCAGGACCAAATGCTCCAACCATGTTATTATCCGAATCATCAAAAAGTTCATTGTTAAAAGTGATTTGAGCCATTACAACCATCGAATATTGAGTGCCGGTAATAGGTTGCCAATTTGGCGGATCTGAGAAAAGAACTGAGCAAATCAGAACAATTATAATAATAGGTATTACTCTATTTTCTGTCATTATTCATCCTGTTAACTCATCCTAACCTCTCCTTTAAGGAGAAGGAAAATTTCCTATCCTTTCAGGAGAGGATTAAGGTTTTAAAAACACTCCGAAAAAGCTTCTTCGGGTGTTACAAAAAATCAGGTAAATCTTATTTGATTAATAAGCATTTCTTAATTTGGGAACGATCTCCGAAAGAAAATTTATAAAAATAAATCCCGGAACTAAATTTATCTGCTTTCCATTCCACGATATAATTATCAGCATCCTGAAATGTATTCACAAGTGTTTCCACTAGTTGCCCTTTGATATTATAAATCAAAAGAGTGACATGACCGGATCTGGGTAATGAATAACTAATTTGGGTAGAAGGATTAAATGGATTCGGATAATTCTGGCTCAATTGTAGTATCTGAGGAATTGAAGAAGATGGAATATTAGTTATAATTTCAATCGGTTCTTGAGAATTTCCAATAATAATGTCTCTTTCATAACTGATTGTTTCTTCACTATTTACTATAATTCCGGTTTGTTTATGATAAGTTCTGAAGTGTAGGTTATTTGTTTCCTCATTTCCAACGACAGTGAAGTACCAGAATTTACTCAAATATTTTCCAATCGAATGACAGAAATTTTTTTCATCAAAAATTCCAACAGTATATTCTTCAGAAGATACGATAGTGTTATTTTTATTAAAGAGTTTAGCCATCACAATCATATTTGATTCAGTTCCTGAGAGAAGTTCCCAATTCGCTTGGTTTATCGGTATTTCCGGATCAGAGGGAGAAGATCGATAAGCATTTGTATTTGCCGGATATGTTAATACATCTTCAGCATTCATCTTAATGAGATAATTTACTCCAGGATTCATTTGAGTTAAATCACCAACCCATATTCCATTATCATTAACAGCGGATTGTGTTTGAGTTTTAATCGAATGAATATTACTCTGAATACTTATAATCGCTTCTTCCAAACATAAAGAATGCTGAGGAATATAAGCAACCCAGTTCCAATCTGTGGTAAGATCTATTGGAGTTAAAATCGGATTTAGTTTTGTACCGCTGAATATAAAGTCATTGTAAGCATTCCACATTTGTACTTTGAAACCATCTCCAATGATTAAATTATCCAGGTCACCAATCCAACCTTCAATATATGTTGAGGATTGTGTTTGATTCTTAATCTGGTAAATATCCGGAACAAAGGTTAAATCGGCAAACACGGTTTCTACAGAATTATCTGCTGGCTCCAAATTGAATGAAATCCAGTTCCAATCTTCAATCAGATCAAAATTTAGGTCATGAGAAGGAGAAGGAGCAAAGATATCGATATCATCTTCTGTACAATTAACAAAAGTTAAAGTTTCAGGACAAGTATAAATCGAATCCGTGGTAGTATCATAAACCTTAAAACTGATATTTTCCGTTCCCGTGTTGTCATTACTAACAATTGTGCAATACCAATACCCGTCGAGAGACCAGTAATGATAATCTGTACACCAATGAGGATGATTACCTGTTTGCCAGTATGCAATTCCACGGCAATCAGAGTCTCCTTCCGGACCAAAAGCTGCTAACTGATTGCTGTTTGATCCATCAATAAATGCACCATCAAGAGTAGATGTTATGTAAGCGATCATTGTATATTGAGTTCCTGGAATTACTTCCCAGTTTATAAGAGTTATATCAACATAAGTCGTATCATCTGGAAAAACTTCTACTGATTCAAATGTTAAGGTTGCATAGTGGTCTAAGGAAGCTGTTAAATCGTAGGTTCCATTATCTATAGTAATGAAATAATCACCATTTGCATCAGGATAATCAGTGATTGTATCCGCAGTAACTGCCACATCTTCTACATTTCCGGCACCTTCTTTTATGGTAACTTTACCAGCAATATAGCCATCATAATGAATTAGCAGCAAAAGGAAATCAACATCTGTAGTCTGTTGACCGGGTTGAACTATAACATTTGTCACAGTTGAATCCAGATAGCCGGCCCGAGTTGCTACAACATCGAATGTTCCTGCAATGATTTCCAAATTATATTCATAATGGTCAATATCCGGACCTACATAAACCGCATAAGGATATGTTGTTTCTCCTCCAGCTGAAATAACAACTGATGTAACATCACCTAAACCTTCCAGAGCAACGGTTCCATTGATCGAACCAGGTAGGATTTCACTAAGTTGTAAATCTACTCCAGTAGTAACCTGTCCGGCGATAACAATCACATTTGTCACGGGATCACCTGAATACCCATTCAGAGTAGCGGTTACAGTGTATGTGTTGGGAGATACATTTATAAAGTATTCACCATTTACCTCCGGAGAAGTAGTTATAGTATCCGTTGTTGAGATTGCAGAAACAACGACGTTTTCCATATTACCTGAACCTCCGATAAGTGTAACAGTTCCCCGAATTCCGGATTGTGGGAAATAATATGCTCCCATATCATTTCTTGTTCCATCCGGATCATTATATTGAACATCAGGATTTCCTGTGTCGATACATAATGATTTCGTGAAATCTGGATATGGAAAGTTCTCCCATGTTATCGAATAATCATTATTTTCCGGATCGCTAAATAACGGATCAGTATTAACACAACCTGTTCCGAAATAACTTTGATCTGTTCCGTCTTTAATGTCGGAATAGGTAGCGTTTAAGTTAGCATCCGGATGTACATAAATTTCTTCTGTAGGATTATCCCAGATTATACAATTCAAAAGAGTAATATCTGCACCATAAAGAGTAGCAATTCCGCTTCCATTTTGAAATGCTTCATTATCAGAGATTGTTACATTTTCTAAAGCAATAACAGAATTCCCGAAACTACAAATTCCTCCTCCACTCCACTGTGTTTCATTTTCGAAAATAGCCACTTTTCTTAAGAATGGGTTTGCATTGAAGCACATGATTCCACCACCCTCATGAATGGCAGTATTCTCGTAAATATCTACTGAAGTCAGCCGAGGGTCGGAATCATATATATAAATTCCACCACCGTATCCATTTGCTTCATTACCTGATATGATAGAATTCTCAATGATAATATCAGAATTATTCAGGTAAATAGCACCACCTGAACTGGCATCACCAGTAGCAATACCATTTTGTAGCGAGCAATAAACAATTTTTGAACTGTCCTGACCATTTGTGTTGGTATCAAAAAATCTGAGACCATGCCAACCGGTTGCCGGGACCTGAGCTGTGAATGTGATAAGATTATCAGCAGTTCCTTCTGCCAATAATCTACCATTTATAATAAATTTGTAATATCCTGAGAATTCAATATCAACATTAGGTTCGATCATAAGCAGGTCTGCAGCTTGTATTGTTATCTCCCCATCAATAATATATGGACTTCCAGTCGCATTCCAAGTTCCACTCACATTCCCTTCCGGAATATGTGTTTGGGCAAAAACCAATAGGGTTGATAGTAAAAGTAAAACGATTAGTATCACTTTCATAATAACCTCCAAATTTTTTTATTTTTTCTAAGGTAAAACCTGAATAATTTTTAATCCTTCATTATCTGCTACAAAAGCATAACTACCCGAAAAATGAACGGAAACAGGTTGAGTCGTTAAAGCTACTGTTCCTAAAATATAAGGAGCTGAATGATCCGATATATCAATTACATGAAAACCGTTTTCTTTATCTGTTAGGTAAATATAAATATCATCAGCAAAAATACTTGAAGCAAATCCCTCTACATTAAGATTAGAAACAAGAAAAGGGGAATTCACATCGGAAATATCAATAATTTCTAAACCATTTTCACCATTTGCTAAATATGCATAATTACCATTTACAAAAATTCCTTGAGCAAGACCTCCCAGGGGTAAAGTTGAAACAATCGAAGGATTAAAAGGATCAAATACATCTAAAATAACTAATCCGCCATTTAGACCATTTGCAATAAAAGCGTATGAATTTTTGATATATATATTGCGAGCATCTCCATTTATGGATATATTGGAAATACTGTGTGGAGGTCCTGAACAAATAATTGTTGAAAGACCGCCATCTCCATCTGCTATAAAGGAATAATCCCCATAAACAAAGATATCTTTTGGAATGCCATTTGTTTCACAACTACCAATAATATAAATCACATCCGGAAGGGGTTGGGTTGGGTCGTTAATAAAGGGGCTTACATCAATTAGATAAAACATTCCGGGATCATTTATAGCACCATGAGAAGAAACATAACAAACTTCATCTCTAATAAAAACTGAGGAGGTTCTGTCAGGCAGTCCACCTTGATTATAAGTGTTTATAACAGGATTGCTTGGATTCACACAATTGACTATCGATAACCCGCTATATTTATCAGATAGAAAAGCATACCAATTATAAAAAAACACTTCGGTTGCTTCACCAGGTGTATTGGTTGAACTAATTATATCAAGCCTGATATTAATTTGTTCTTCATTACTATAATTTGAATACAATCCATTTTGATAGGATCTTACCCGATAAGAAAATGTTCCACAGGGATATTCAATATCATCAATATATGTTGTAATGCTACTATCAACCTCAGCATAATTCAGTTCCCAATCTAATCCTCCGATTTTTTTATCAATAGAAAATCCATCCTCAATTTCACCGAAACATTCCCAAATAAGCCTAATTTTAGTCTCATCAGGTTTTGATAGGACTAAATTAGTCGGAGCAGAGATTATATTATAAAATTCTTCTGATTCCGCATAATCGGATTTTGCTTCACCCAGATATGCATAAACACGATATTTGAGAATATTGTTTTCCGCATCCTGATCATACCAGACAGTCATGTTCGTATCTACTATTCC
>DRTC01000416.1 GCA_011372345.1 Candidatus Cloacimonadota bacterium | reverse complement strand
TTTGCGGAGATTCGGCAGACAATATTCCGGGTGTGAAAGGAATCGGACCGAAAGGTGCAACCAAACTTCTGCAGGAATTCGGAACCCTGGAAAAAATTTATGAAAACCTGGAAAAAATTTCAGCCAAAGGAACTCACACGAAATTAGTAGAGAGTAGAGATAATGCATTTCTTTCTCAAAAATTAGCAAAGATCGTACTCGATGTTCCGCTCGGTATACCGGAAGATCGTAATTTCAAATTTGATAAAAAATATCTGAAAAATGCAATTCCATTTTTAGAAGATAACGACCTGAAATCTTTGGTAAAAAAGATCAGAGTTGATGAAGAACTCGATTTTGGAGAGACTGAAGAAAGTGATAACACAATCAAATTTGAAACGATCGTGGTTGATAATTATCCCGAATTTCAGAAGTTATTGAGAGAAATTAAATCAAAGAGCAAAATCGCTATCGATACGGAAACAACCGATAAAGATCCGTTTCTGGCTGAACTTGTCGGGATTTCTATTTGTCTGGAAAATAAGAAAGCGTATTACATTCCCATTGCTCATCAAATGGCGGAAAACCTGGAAATGAAATATGTTTTGAACAACCTTCAAGAAACTCTGAAAGGAAAACTCCTAATTGCTCATAATTTCAAGTATGATTTTGAGATTTTATTAAGAGCAGGTTGGAAAATCCAGGAAAGAATTTTCGACACGATTTTAGCAGATTATTTGATCAATCCGACTTCGCGTCATTCGCTTGAAGCATGTTCCGATCGAGAGTTTGAATACAAGATGACTCCGATAAAGGATTTGATCGGAACCGGAAAAAAGCAGGTAACTTTCGACCTGGTTCCGGTCTCGCAGGCAGCAGAATATTCGGCAGAAGATGCTAATATCACTTTTCGTCTTTATTCCATCTTCAAAGAAAAACTGAAAGGATATGATCTTATGGAACTTTATAAAAACATTGAAATTCCGCTGATTTATTCTTTGGCAGAAATGGAGCAAAACGGCGTTCGGATCGATACAAAAATCCTGTCTGCGATCTCATCCCAAAATCAAAAGAAATTGGCGGAATTAACAAAAAAAATCTATGAAATCGCAGGTTCACAATTCAATTTGAATTCCACGCAGCAACTTGGAAAAGTGCTTTTTGAAGATTTAGGAATTCCTTATATTAAAAAGACAAAAACAGGTTATTCGACAGATGTGACGGTTCTGGAAACTTTAGCAAAAAAATATGAAATCGCTCAATTATTGATGGATTATCGTCGCATCACAAAATTAGAATCGACTTATGTGACTGCTCTTCCCAAACTGATAAATCCGCATTCCGAAAGAATTCATTCATCATTTAATCAGACGAACACTTCAACCGGCAGACTTTCCAGTTCTAATCCTAATCTGCAGAATATTCCCATCAGATCGGAGATGGGTAAAGAAATCCGCAAAGCATTCGTTCCGGAAAATGATGATTGGATAATCCTTTCCGCAGATTATTCGCAGATTGAACTTCGTTTGCTGGCGATCCTTTCCAAAGATGAAAAAATGATCGAAGCATTCCGCAATAATGAGGATATTCATTCCCAGACTGCGAGCATAATTTTTGGAAAACCAAAAGAGGAAATTTCCGCTGATGACCGAAGATATGCTAAGATCATCAATTTCGGTTTGATGTATGGAATGGGAGCGTTCCGTATTTCCAAGGAACTCGATATTTCCAGGAAGGAAGCCAACGAATTTGTGGAGAATTATTTCAGTAAGTTTCCAACTATCAGGAATTATATCAGTAAAAGTCTGGAAAAGGCAAAAGAAAATGGATTTGTCTCCACGATTTTTGGTCGGAAATTATATTTACCCGGTTTGAACAGCAAAAATAAACGAGATGTTCAAGAAGCGCAGAGAGTTGCGACCAATATGCCGATCCAGGGAAGTGCTGCAGATATCATCAAAATTGCGATGATAAATCTGCATGAAAAACTGAAAAATATTCCTGAAATAAAAATGATCATCCAGGTTCACGATGAGTTGGTTTTCGAGGTCAGGAAATCGAAACTGGATTTTGCCAAAGAACTGATCATAACAGAAATGGAGAATGCTCTTCCAAAAAAATATTCCGCTATTGTGCCGCTGGTTGTCGATGTTGGAGCCGGGAAAGACTGGTTTGATGCGCATTGATTTTTTTGCTCACGGATTTTCACGGATTGAACGGATAAAAAAACTAACAAATCCGGCAATTGCCGGATTGTGAAGTTTAAATTCTGATTGGACTCGACTTCAAAGCAAAGCGTGGAGTTGAGAACAATCAAAGAAAAAAAACCAAAAAGGAGATGACCCTCTTTCCGAAGTTTCCAACAAAGGAATTCTTTCAATAAAATTCGGAAAGTTTAGGATTATCTGCAACCTTCCGAATTTTTATAGGAGAGAAAACTTCGGAAAGTATAACAATAAATAACGAATTGAAAAGGAAACACACCTCCCGACTAAAGCCGGACTCCTCTCAAGAGGAGATTTTCTTTGTGCCTTTGTGTCTTGGTGGTGAAAAAGGAGGAATGATGAAATATCCAAAAACAGAAAAGAGAACAGTTATTGAAATTTTACACGGAAAAGAGATCAAAGATGATTATCGTTGGTTAGAAGATGACGACAGCGAAAAAGTGAAAGAATGGGACAAACAGCAGAACAAGTTTACACGAGCATATCTTGATAAACTTCCGCAACGAAAATGGTTATTGGAAAAATTCAACGAATTCGGTCGTTATGATTCGTTCGGTTCGATACGCAGACTGAAAAAAACCGACAGAATTTTCCAACATCAAAAGAAAAAAGATGAAGAAAAATATGTGATATATACTGCTGAAAATGACAATGTTCCGATGCAGGAATTTATCAATCCGAATAATTGGGCAGAAGATGAAACACTTGCCTTTTTCAATGCAACGGAAGACGGAAAGTTAGTTGCCTTCGGGAAATCGAAAGGTGGAGATGAAGCACCGGTTATTCATATTATGGAAGTAGAAAGCAGGAAAATATTGCCCGACAAAGTGAAGGGTTGGAGGCAATATCTATCTTTCTGGTTACCGGATAACAGCGGTTTTTATTATACTTGTAATCCGCTCAAAGGAGAAGTTCCGGCAGGAGAAGAATACTATTGGAATGCGAGTTATTTGCATAAATTGGGAACCGATTCAAAGGAAGATATTAAAATCTGGTGGGATGATGATGTTAAGGAAAAATGGAATCACTTAGATCTCACATACGATGACAAATATGTAATTCAAGCAAAAAGTATTTTCTATAAGGATGCTGTCTGGATCAAGGAATTCGGAAGCAATAATTTAAAAACGATTACTGATGATTTTGATGCGGAATATGCGGTTTCTTATTTTAAGGGAAAACTGTATATTCTCACTAATAAGGACGCTCCTAACAAGAAAGTTTATATCACAAATGTAGAAAATCCGGGAAAGGAAAATTGGCTGGAATTTATTTCCGAAACAGAACATAAGATCACGGATTTTGCGATTATCTGCGGCAAGATTTATGTTACTTATTTGAAAAATGTGCATACTCAAATAAATATCTTTGATCCGGAAGGAAATTATTTGCGGGATGTTCCCTTGCCAATGCCCGGAACAGCAATGATCTACGGCAGAGAAGACGGACAAGATACCTGGGTTTGGTTTTCTTCCTTTTCGTATCCGGGAACAACCTTCCTTTATAATTTTGGAAAAAATGAATTGGAAGAATTTTTCCGACCTCCAATAGATATCGATATCAAGAATATTCAAACTGAACAAGTTTGGTATAATTCCAAAGACGGCACTTCGATCCCAATGTTTCTCGTCTATAACAAGAATATTGTACGAGATGGGAATAATCCAGTTCAACTTTACGGATACGGTGGTTTTAATATTTCTTTGAAGCCAAATTTCTCATTGGCTTATTCTTTTTGGATAGAAAATGGAGGGATTCTGGTGATCGCTAATCTGCGAGGTGGCGGTGAATTTGGCGAAAAATGGCATCAAGCGGGAATGAAAGAAAAGAAGCAGAATGTTTTTGATGATTTTATCGCGGCTGCAGAGTGGTTGATCGATAATAAATATACTTGTCCGGAAAAATTAGTTGTTTGTGGTGGGAGCAATGGCGGACTTCTCATTGGAGCAATTGTCACGCAACGACCGGATTTGATGAAAGCAGCATTATGTCAGGTTCCGCTACTTGATATGATCCGGTATCATCATTCGAGTATTGCCAATATCTGGAAGGAAGAATACGGTAGTTCGGAAAATCCTGATGAATTCGAGTATATCTTGAAATATTCACCTTATCACCAAGTGAAAGAAAATGAACATTATCCGACAATGATGATCACAACCGGAATAAATGATGCTCGTGTAGATCCGTTTCACGCCAGAAAATTTGCTGCTTTACTTCAAGAAAATAATTCTTCCGAAAATCCGGTATATCTTCTCGTGGAGGATTCATCCGGTCACGGTGGTGGAACTACTCAATCTATTCAATTTGAACAATGGTCGGATTATTATGCGTTTTTGATGGATCAGTTGGGGATGGATATCTGATTTGCTCACGGATTGAACGGATAAAAAAACTTACCTCCCGAAAGCCTTCGGGACAAAGATTTGTGAAGTTTAAATTCTGATTGGACTCGACTTCAAAGCAAAGCGTGGAGTTGAGTACAATCAAAGAAAAAAAAGCAAAAAGAGATGATCCTCTTTCCGAAGTTTCCAACAAAGGAATTCTTTCAATAAAATTCGGAAAGTTTAGATCAATTTACAGTCTTCCGAATCTTAATGGAGAGAAAAAAGAAGAAAAAAACTTTGGTAGATTGGAAAACTAATTTCAATAATTTGGGAAGTTTATGTATGTTATTTCGGACAAAAAACCTAGTAAGTCATTAAGATTTCACTATATTTTTTTGCAAACAATTCGGCAATCCTAATACAATTTCAAATTACCACAAATTTTCTCTTGACTCTATTTTGGTGTTTAGTTAATTAGGCAACAGACTAAATAAGGAGATTTAGTTTTATGTTGAACGACAAAGTTTTTAAAGCATTATCAGACAAAAACAGGAGAAAAATAATCGGTCTTCTGAAAAAGAAAGATCTGACTGCCGGTGAGATCGCAGAGAATTTTGATATTTCCAAACCCTCGATCAGTGAACATCTGAAAATACTAAAAAATGCTGATTTGATCAGTTCGGAGAAAAAAGGTCAGTTCATAACATATTTTTTAAATACTTCTATTTTGGAAGATGTGGTTTCGTATTTTATGAAAATTGTTAGCAACAAAGAAAACGAATAATGAGAGTTCGTAAAAACCATCGGGACGATGGTTGTACTGTAACCCCATCGTCCCGATGGGAAAAGGAAAAGGAAATATAAATGTATAAAAGATTTCTACCACACATCCAACCGGAAAATGCTGTAATTTTTATCACTTATCGTCTTGCATTCAGTTTACCGCAAGCATTTTACAAGAAAGAATCAATTAGAAAAATAAAATCCAGAATGCAGAAAGAAATTCATAAGAATTCTAAAATAAGAAAAGAAATTACTGCGAAGTATGAATATAAACTTTTTCTTATTGAAGATCTATTTTATCCGGAGATCGTTAATTCACCTAAATGGTTAAAGGAAAAAAATATTGCTGAAATAGTTGAAGAAAGTTTGTTATGGGGACATAAGAAAAGATACGAACTTTTTTCATAT
>DRTC01000415.1 GCA_011372345.1 Candidatus Cloacimonadota bacterium | reverse complement strand
TTTGAGTAATTTCTCGACCACTAAATGTCCGACATATAAAGACCAATGATAATCTTTGGATTCGAACATGTTTTGCATCGATTTGAAATCTCTGTCCGAACCTTCGATCCAGAAATTTACTAATTCTTCTCTTGTCATTGTTTCTTGATTTTTGGAATGAAAAACCTTTCAACCATTGCGAAGGTTTGTAACCATTCGCAAGGTTTTTTTTATACTAATTCAACTTTCACTTTCTCTACATCTTCCAGCTTATCTATACTCATGACTTTAACGCTTCGATCTATTTTTTTGATCATTCCGGCAAGCACTTTTTTGGGACCAAACTCAATAAAAATCTCGACTCCATCTTTGATCAAATTATTGATTGAATCTACCCAGAGAACTGATGATGTAACCTGCTCTGCCAGATTTTTCTTAATTTGCTCAGGATCGGAAACCGGTTTGGCATCGACATTGGAAATGACCGGAATTTCCGTTGTTTTAAAATTGATCTTATCCATTTCTTCCGCCAACCAATTTCCTGCTTTTTCGATCAAAGGAGAATGGAAAGGAGCTCCTACTACAAGCGGAACAACTCTTTTTGCTCCGGCTGCGGAAGCGAGTTCACAAGCTTTATCAACCCCTGCTTTAGATCCGGAAATAACAGTTTGTACTGGAGTATTATAATTAGCTGCAATGACAATTCCTTCGCTCGATGCTGATTCACAAAATTCTTTTACTTTTGCTGAATCAGGTCCGATAATAGCAGCCATAGCAAAAGGTTTTCCTTCGTTTGCTTTGATCATGAATTCACCTCTGCGATGAACAAGATACAAAGCATCTTCAAAATCGAGAACTTCATTAGCAACGAGTGCGGAAAATTCTCCAAGAGAATGTCCTGCTACAAAATCAGGTTTTATATCAATCTCGTTTAAAAGAGTTTTCATGGCGACAATACTGTGAAATAGGATTGCTGGTTGAGTGAATTTTGTTTCCTTTAAAAGCTCTTCCGGTCCTTCCTTCATAATTTGAAATAAATTTGTTCCATTCTTTTTATCGAAGTTTTCGATGATCGTTTTGAATTCAGGATTTTGCTCGATAAAATCCATTGCCATCCCAATGTATTGAGCTCCCTGACCTGGAAATATAAAAGCTGTTTTTGACATAATTTTTTCCTTTTTTTTGTAGTTCAGAACTTGTTCTGAACTTCTTATTTATTTTCATAAAATATTTATTCAATAGTTTCGAAACAAGTTCCGAACTACTATAATTCTGGTATCTTCTAAAAAACAATCCGTCAAAAGCCGGAATAAAAGTTTAAGTTACTTTCGTAAAACAATTCCAATCTTGTTAATATTGATCAATTTAGCAAATTGATTTACTATCCCAAACAGGATTGTTTGAGATACTAATATCTGATCAATAAGCTTCCTGATGTTAATCCAGCCCCAAATGATGACATCAAAACCAGATCACCTCTCCGAATTTTTCCTTCCCGCACAGCTTCATCAAGAGCAATTGGAATGGTAGCAGAAGAAGTATTAGCATATTTTTCAATATTTACGATAACTTTATCCGTATCAATCTTCATTCTCTTTCCCAGAGCTTCTATGATCCTCATATTTGCCTGGTGAGTTATCAACCAATCGATGGATTTTACATCGAGATTATTTCTTTTGAGGACAATATCACAAGCTGAATACATCGACTTGATCGCAAACTTAAAAATCTTATTTCCTTCCATATAAAGTGTATGCAGATTTTTTTTTACAGATTCTTTGGAAGCAGGCATCCTGGAACCACCTGCTTCTTGTATTAGGAGTTCATAATGAGTTCCATCAGCAAAAATTTCTGAATCGATAACTCTTGAAATATCTTTGCGTTCAGCTCGGGAAAAGATGGTTGCGCCTGCTCCGTCTCCGAATAAAATGCAGGTGTTTCTATCTTGATAATTGGTAATTTTTGTCAGAATTTCCACTCCAATTACAAGAATATTTTTATACACTCCATTTTCAATATATTGTTTAGCGACATTGGAAGCATAGATCCAACCCGGGCAACCGGCAGATAAATCAAATGCAGGAAAATTTTTCAAACCTAATCTCTTTTGGAGAATACAAGCGGTTGAAGGAAAAGGATGATCACCGGAAATCGTGCCGACAATGATCATATCAATTTCTCTTGCTTTTATATTAGCAGATTCGATTGCCTTTAAAGCAGCATTATAAGCAAGGTCTGATGCAGCTTCATTTTCCGAAGCAATGTGTCTTTCAGACATACCGGTTCTGGTTCTTATCCATTCGTCTGAAGTATTTACGATTTTTTCAAAATCAAAATTGGTCATTATTTTTTTAGGAACACTCATTCCTGTACCGGCGATTTTTGCATAATATTTTCCAACCATAATTATAACCTCTCATAATATTCTTGAGCATGTTCGATAAAACCGGATTTAGCAATCTTAACAGCAAATTTAACAGCATTTTTGATCGCGATCGCATTTGCTCTGCCATGCGAAATAACGGAAATTCCATTTAATCCGACCAGTAATGCTCCGCCATACTCAGTATGATCTAATTTCTTTTTCAGATATTGATAAACAGGAAAAGAAAGCAAAGCCCCTATTTTGGCGATCCAGTCTATTTTCATTTGTTCTTTCATCATACCAAAGATAGCAATGGCAACACCTTCGACAGTTTTAAGCATCACATTTCCCACAAAACCATCGCAAACAACCACATCGACAATACCTTTCAGCAGATCTTTTCCTTCGATATTTCCAATAAAGTTTATATCTTCATATTCACTCAATTTTTGGTATGTTTTTTTGACAAGTTCGTTTCCTTTAACGCTTTCTTCTCCAATATTTAGAAGAGCGACTTCCGGATTTTTGTTCTGAAAGAAAAAGCGGGAATAAAGGCTTCCGAGTTTGGCGAATTGCACTAAATGTTCGGGAGAACAATCGACATTTGCTCCGATATCGAGCACGATTTCAGGTTTGTGTATTGTTGGGAAAGTCAGAGCAATTGCCGGTCGCAGAACATTTTTTATCCGACCGTAAATAAATAGAGAAGCAGCCATAACCGCTCCCGTATTTCCGGCACTAACAATTCCATCTACAAAACCATCTTTATGCAGTTGAATTGTTTTAACTAGTGAGGAATTCTTCTTTTTCTTGACAATGCTCGAGGGAGAATCATCCATCGAGATAATTTCATCCGCATGTACAATTTCAATTCGGTTTTTGTCATAAAAGAATTTTTCTAACGATTTTTTTAAAACCTCTTCTTTTCCAACGAGGATAATTTTATCACAAAGATCGTCTTTTATCGCATGAACTGCTCCTTCTACTTCAGGTAAAGGAGCGTTATCACTGCCAAAAGCGTCGATAGCAATTCTCATGAATTTTCGCTGATTTATTCTTCTATCGAGATTATTTTTTTACCGTTATAAAATCCGCATTTCTTACAAATATTATGTGGTTGGACCGGTTCTCCGCAATTCGAACAGGTTGAAATTGTTGGCATTTCTGCCTTATAATGTGTTCTTCTTTTATCCCTTCTTGATTTTGAAGTTTTTCTTTTTGGAACAGCCATTTTATCTCCTCTTATTATTTAATTCTATATTAAATAATATAATACACTTTTTATTTTTAGTGTGTTAATAAATTTTAAGTTAAGGTTTATGTCAAGAATTTTGGATTGCTTTATTAATGAATTACTTTCAAGATCAAATCAGGTTTTTTTATTTCAGTTTCCGAAATCGTAAAACTGTCTCTTATTTTAGTAGCAGCTACTTTTCCGGTTTGCTGATCATCGCAAAAGATAGTTCCGAGTTCTTCGTCTTTTTGGATAAAATCTCCGATCTTTTTTGGGAAGAATGCTCCGGCTCCGTAATCTAAATTTGAATCCAGTTTTTTCCTACCCGCTCCGATATCGACTAAACTATAACCGATCTGCTGGCTGTCGATCGCTTCTATCCAACCTGTTTTTTGGGAAATCACAGGAATCTCAAATTTTGCATGAGGAAGCAGCGAAACATCATCACAAACATCAGAATTTCCACCTTGAGTTTTTATGAATTTCTTGAAATATTCCAATGCTGAACCGTTTTGAATTACTTTATCGAACATATCTCCTGCTTCATTCATATTTTTTGAGATTTGACAAAGCTGGAGCATCTCAACAGCAAGAGTTTTGGTGATCTCATAGACATCCGGGATATTCTCCCCTTTAAGAAATTCGATGCTTTCTTTTATTTCAAGGGCATTCCCCGCATATTTTCCTAAAGGTGAATTCATATTGGAAAAAACTACTGCAACTTTCTGACCTAAATTTCCTCCGGTTCTGATCAATAATTCAGCAAGTTTATCTGCCATTTCCATATTTTTGATAAATGCTCCGGTTCCGACTTTCAGGTCAACGACTAAATTCTTTGCACCTTCTGCGATCTTCTTGCTCATAATACTAGCTGTGATCAAAGGTAAACTACCAACAGTTCCGGTAACATCCCGTAAAGCATAGATCGTGCGATCGACCGGAACTAATTCCGCTGATTGACTGATGATAGCAAAACCGACTTCATTCACAATTTTCTTAAATTCTTTCTCAGAAAAGTCTGTTCTCATTCCTGGAATAGATTCCAGTTTATCGAGAGTTCCGCCGGTATGTCCCAAACCTCTTCCGGAGATCATCGGGATTTTCCCACCGCAAGCAGCTACGATCGGAGCAAGAGGAATGCTGATCTTATCTCCAACTCCGCCAGTCGAGTGTTTATCGACGGTATTCATTTCTGCAGGGAAAGTTATCTGCTTTCCGGATTCGATATAGATTTCCGTCAAAGTCTGAACTTCATTGATCTTCATACCCTGGAAATAAATAGACATCAAAAATGCAGCCATCTGGTATTCTGGTATTTTCCCTGATTCATAAGCGGTGAAGATGAATTTGATCTCATCTCTGGTCAAGTTTGCACCGTTTCTCTTTTTCACAATCAGTTCAACGGGATTGTATTTCATTTATTCTCCGTTTGTGACTCAATCATCTTGATTGAGATGTAACACGAAACTCTGTTTCGTTGTAATTTTGATTCTCCGAATCATTAATGATTTGCTCGTGCTATTTTTACAATTCAGCAAATTGTTTTACAGGCACGATCAGGATTTATTGCGATACAGTAACTCAAACAATCCGTCAAAAGCCGGATTAATAAATTCTGAACCATATTCACAGATTACAAATCTGTGCTACGAATTTTTCCAACTGTTTTTCCGCCTGCCATTTCCAGAACATTTTTCCATCCACAAAAGGAATATTTTCCTGTTCACATCTTTGAATGAGAGGAGTTTTTTTATCAGAGTATGGTAAGTCAATGATTTTTACCGGAAGTTTCAGTTTTGTGGTTTCCAGAAAATCTTCGTAGTTCATTCCAAGCGGAGTACAATTTATGATCAAATCGTAGCTTTCTTCGGATAATTTATTTTCTTGTATGAATTTGAAATTATATTTGAAAGCGAGTTCTTTCCCATTGAAAGCGAGTTCTTTCCCGATTTTTTCATTTCGAGCGGAAAGATAAATATCAGGAAAATCCTGTAGAGCATAAAGAGCAGTTTCTGCTGTTCCCCCGCTTCCATAGACAAGAATTTTATCATTTTTTTTGAGGTGAAGAAATTTAAACGATTTCTCAAAAGCAGTTAAATCCGTATTAAGACCTCCATCAGTTTTTGGAAGGATAAGATTTAATGC
>DRTC01000414.1 GCA_011372345.1 Candidatus Cloacimonadota bacterium | reverse complement strand
GTTTGCTTTAGCTGGCTTGATTTAAGTTTTCTAATCCGCTGATGCCAGTCAACTTAACTCAAGACTTCGTCTTAAGTCAAGTTTCCTTTTTGCGAGAAAATCGAATTTTCGTTCAGTCACTATATAGGAAATCCAGGTAGAAATTTTCCCAAAGTGTCAATTTCGTGCAATTCGTGGATAATTTTCAACCATTCCGAAGGTCGAGAAAAGCAAGAAGTCCGACAACCATTCGGAAGGTTTTTAACCGATCAATGCATTCTTCAAAACTTCCTCAACTCGATCCACAAGAATTATATTCAGACCTTTTTTGATCACATCATTAACTTCAGTAAGATTCGGTTCGTTCTGTTTAGGAATAATGATATTTTCAAGTTTCGCTCTTTTAGCAGCTATCAACTTCTCTGCCAAACCACCGATTGGAAGAACATTGCCGGTTAAAGTTATTTCCCCTGTCATAGCCAGATTATGCTTCACTTTTTTATCCGATAAAATGGAAATTATTGCAGTTACGATCGTTACTCCTGCCGAAGGTCCGTCTTTGGGGATCGCTCCTTCCGGAATATGCAAATGAAGATCGCACTTTTTATAAAAATCTTCTTTCAGTCCGAATTCTTTTGAATGCAAGCGAGCATAACTGAAAGCTGCTTGCGCCGATTCCTGCATCACTTCTCCGAGTTGTCCGGTCAGTTTGAGTTTTCCTTCACCTTTCATTTTCACAACTTCGATCTGCAGAGTTTCTCCGCCAAATGATGTCCAGGCAAGACCGGTTACGACTCCGACAGCATCTTTCCGGTTCACTTCCGAATAAAGATGTTTGGGAACACCAAGATATTCTTCCAGCTGCTTATTCGATATCTTTTCGTGGTTTTTGGATTTTCCTTCCACGAATTTTTTGACAACTTTACGGAGGATCTTGGAAATCTGTCTTTCCAATTCCCGCACTCCGGCTTCCCGTGTATAAAGTTCAATAATTTTTTTAATAGAATTATCCTGGAAATCAAGCTTGATCTTACCTTCCAAATCGTGTTCTTTCATAACTTTCGGGATTAGATGCTTGTTGGCAATATTAACTTTTTCAAAAGCTGTATAACCCGGGATCTCGATAACTTCCATTCTATCGAGAAGCGGTCTGGGAATAGAATTCAAAGTATTGGCAGTGGTTATAAAAATAACCTGGGAAAGATCATAATTAAAATCGAGATAATGATCGCGAAAACTGTTGTTCTGTTCGGGATCGAGAACTTCCAATAAAGCAGCAGAAGGATCTCCCCTGAAATCCATGCTCATTTTATCAACCTCATCCATCATTATGAGCGGATTGCGAGTTCCGGCTTTTTTCATGCTCTGGATGATCACTCCCGGCAAAGCTCCGATATAAGTTCGTCGATGTCCGCGTATTTCTGCTTCATCGCGAACCCCTCCTAAAGAAAGTCGCACAAATTTCCTGTCCATTGCCCTGGCGATCGATTTTCCGAGAGAAGTTTTCCCAACTCCAGGCGGTCCCACAAAACACATGATCTGTCCTTTGACTTTGTTCGCCAGTTTGACAACAGCCAGGTATTCCAGTATCCTTTCCTTAACTTTTTCCAGTCCGTAATGGTCTTTGTCGAGAATTTCCTGAGCACTTTTCAGTTTGAAATCCCTTAGTTCAGGTTCATCCCAGGGTAATTCCAAAATCCAGCTTAAATAAGTGTGAACAACAGAATATTCCGGTGAATACGGATTCATGCGGGAAAATCTCTTTAATTCATCTTCTGCTTTTTTCTTCGCTTCCTCGCTTAAATTCGTTTCTTTGACTTTTTTCTGAAAATCGATCAGGTCAGCTTTTTCTTCTTTGGTCACACCAAGTTCTTTATTGATCTGTTTTAACTGCTCGTTCAAGTAATATTCTTTCTGAACCTTATTTAAACGGCTTTTAACTTTAACATCTATTTTATGCTCCAGCTTCAGGATCTCGACTTCTTCATTTACAACCTTATAGATACTATTCAGGGATTCATACAGGTCATCGATTTCAAAAATTCGCTGTTTTTTCCTGATATCTATCTGGATATTTGCCAGAGCAAAATAGAAAAATTCAACAGGTTTTGAGGTATCGCCAAAGGGCACCATTGCCTCTTCCGGAAGAGACTTATTCAGGTTAATGTACTGAATAAATATTTTCTTGAAGGAACGGAGCAAAGCTTCGACCTCAACTTTATTCTTGGTCAGTACTTTATCGTTTCTTTGAAAATAAGCACTCAAATATTCCTTATTCCGATAAAACCTTTCAATTAAAATCCTTTGTTCTCCTTCGACCAGAAGTCTCATCGTGCCATCAGGTAATTTCAGAACCTGCAGGATTGTACAAAGAGTACCGGTTCGATACAAAAATTTAGCCTTAGGGTCTGCTTCGAAATCCGAATTAGATTTCTGGGTTATACAGATTATTTTTTTATCCTCGATCAACGCACTATCAGCAGCTTTTATGGAAGCACCTCGACCAACGAGTAAAGGTGTGATCGTATTTGGAACAACAAGCGTATTCCTTAATGGAATAACAGGATAAATTCCATATTCGTTATTTTTTTTAGCCATTCAAACCTCATATTTTTGATTCTTATTATTTAAGTTTTCTGGAGTTGAGACCCCGTTTTTATTTTACAATTTTATTCACGAAATGAATCTCGTGTAACTTATTCTCTTTTTTTCCTTCATCATTGGATATTCCGTATAGGATATTGGGTATTATTTTTTTATAGACCCAACAAATCCTATAAAGAGCCATTTATTTTTATAAGATATTTTTTCTTATTTTTATGTCAATCCCATATTTTATTTTCCAGGCTTGACACCAAAATTTTCAAAAAAATTGATAATCATTAATAATGATTTCAAAATCTGATTAGAAGCTCACAAATTCAGGAGATATGCAAAAATATTTTATTTTCTGAATTTATTTTCTGAATTTATTTTCTGAATTTATTTTCTCGAAAATTCAAAAGCATCAAATTCATAACCTACAGATAGGTAATAATATGCCTTCCTGTCCTGAGCTATCGCTGCTCCGATCCTGAGCGGTCCAAAAAAAGTTTGATAACCTAATTTTATCCCTGCTCCATAGTATGTGTTTTCCTCAGGCAACCAGCTTTCCGTATTTCCCAAATTTAGAAAATTAAAATGCAGATCTCCAAAAAAGTGATCATAAAGCTCTGATCTTAAAGCTAAAGTATTTATCTGGTAGATAGGAGCACTTCTTTCTCTGGAATATAAACCCATAAAACTATCGAATCCTCCAATATAGAACGGATCAAAATCAATATCATATTTCTTAAAATAAGAACCATATTCAAACTGGTATTTGAGAGAAAGATTCCTTGCAAAAGGCAGGAGCATCCTGATCCTCGCATACATTTTTTTGTAACCTTCGTCGCTGAAAAAGACCTTTCTCGCTCCTGTTAATTTGATCAGAAATTGACTTCCCCTCATGGGAAAAACATAATCGTCCAGGCTTTCATGATAAAGCTTGAAACCAAGTCCGGTCGCTGTAAATTGTGTGTCTTCAAAATCAGCAATATCCCTGTACATTCTTGTTTTGAAAGAATAACCGAAAACTTCAGCAATGACAATTTCTCTGGCAAAAATTCCAATTCCAAGAGTTCCACCGGTTTCCAGAGATTTTACACTGTTCATTTTTTCATGATCATCATTATATGAAAATAATTTATGCTCTTTTAAATAGGGAAAAATACGAAAATAAACTCCCCAGTGTTTGCCAAAATTTTTCACATAATCGAGATTCAGTTCATGCCTTGCTCCAACCTGCAAATTGCAGATCAATTTGGAATTCTTCTGCAGAACATTGGTTAAATCCAAAGTTAAACCGGCAACGATCTCATTATTATTATTGTAATTAAGATTGACCCCATATCGCTTTCTATCCTTTTCGATTACCTTTATAAGAAGTTCATATTTGCCCTCTTTTTCTCGAATAACAGGATAGATAAAGGTAAATAATTCCGAATTGTAAGCATGTTTGATTGCTTGTAGAATATCTTTTTTTGTATAGGATATTCCTTTTTTCAACTCCACATATTCCAATATTTTTGAGGGATGAAGGAATTTATTACCAGAAACTGAAATCCTGGAAAAATTGATATTTGCAGGTAATATTGCAGGTTTACTTTTACTATCCTCAACTTTTGGAGAAAACTCAATTTGAGAAAGAATTTTCCATGCTTCTTCTTCACCTAAATTGATAATTGTTTTCGCTTTCTCAAAATCAAGGAAAGAAATATCTCCTAAATCCGGTTTGATCAGAAAGTCGCAAAGTTCAGCAGATTCATTGACATTACGGATTATGCTCAAATTTATGGTCTGATCGAGCATATGGATCAGGTTTTGAAGTTCTTCTTCTGTCCGCAATCCTGAATTTACCTGCGAAGCAATAACAAAATCTGCTCCCATTCCTTTTGCAGTCTCAACCGGTAGATTGGATTTTACTCCTCCATCGATAAACAATTCATTTCCCAGTTCAAATGGTTTGAACAAAGAAGGAATAGACATGGAAGCTCTTAATGCTTCGGGTAGAGAACCGGTTGAAAATACTTTCGTTTCACCATTCAGGATATTTGTTGCGAGACAACGGAAAGGGATTTGATAATCATCGAAATTATCAAGGTGAGAGACCGGATAAGTCAGATCGAACATTTTGTTGATTATTTCATTTCCGGATGAAATAGCGAGAGGTAATTTCGGTAAAAAATTCTGGTCCAAATCAAAGAAATAATTGGCATAAGGTTTCCAGCGTTTTTGTCCGATATAAACATCTTCACGGCAGATATTATCAATAAAGACTTCCTTCCAATTTGTTTGGAGGAAAATATTTTCAATTTCTGTGGCTGGATATCCGATCGAGTATAAAGCTCCGATGAC
>DRTC01000413.1 GCA_011372345.1 Candidatus Cloacimonadota bacterium | reverse complement strand
GTCTGAAATCCGTATTTAGAGTAAAGGAGATCAAACGGTTATGCAGAAGTAAAGCAGAAGAAATGAAAGGACTTGCTGAATATGGTTATCAAATTTCTTATCCGATACTGGAAACCGGTTTTTTAAAGAAAGGTGAAACAGTTGGAAAAATTCCCGTCTCTGTTATAAATAAAGCATTTGAAATGAAAAAAAATCATTTTTCCGCTCCTTTCGAACTTGATATTGGATTCCTGGTTTTCAAGGTTGCAGATATAAAAAAACCAACAAAAGAAAATCTGAAAAATGTTTATAAAAAAGTATGGAAAGCATATTCGAACTATGAAAAATCAAAACCAGTTACTTCAGGATTAAAGAATTATTTCAGAAATAATATCGATCAATTTATTATTCCCGCCGCTTATGTTCAGAAAATTTTCATCCCTTTCGCAGATTCTACTCTTATTTCCAAAATCAGAAATAATTTTTTCCAAAAAGACGAATTAAAAAATATTTTAGAAGAATATGACCTGCAAACTGCCAGTAATGTCATTTACCTGAAAAAATTTTCAAACCCGGATCACATTGATGAAAAGATTGCTCAACAGATCAATGACGAAGAGGAATTCGGGATCATCAAAGAGAAAGATCATTCTGTATTTTATCACATCAGTTCCTATTTTCCTGAATTCATTCCGGATTACGATGAGATAAAATTCCAGATACAAGACCTGATCGTCAGCCCTGAACCTGATACAAACGATTTCAGGAAATATTATGAATCTCATATAAAAGATTTTATGAGTCCTGACAGTTTGCGGATCGGTGGTGTTTTTATCCCGTTCGAAACTGATTCCATCGAGATTTCAGAAAACATTGCTTTCCAGTATTATCAGGATAATATGAATTTGTTCTATCGAGACAGATCCATCCGCTTTGATTATATTTTTCAGAGAGATGAAAGACTTATAGAAAAAATCTATGATCACCTCCTTTCCGGTTTTGATTTCGAGACATTACAATACTGTTTTTCCGAAGATCATATTTATCCTCAAAATGAGATATTTAGTGAAAAAATGCTTTCTCCGAAAATACAAAATGCCTTTTTGGAAACTCCCTTAAATGATATTACCGAACCGGTTAACGATGATAATGGCTGGTTCATTTTTAGAAAATTAGAAGAATATCCTGCAGGTATTCCTGAATTTTCTGAAATTGAAGACATAATTTTAGAAAAGCTTAAACTTGAAAAGGCAATAAAAAATTCAGAACTTAAAGCAGAATCGATATTTGATTCTACTACTTATTTCAGTAATTGTTATAGATTCGCAGAAGATAAATATATTTTTAGATCAGAACTTATAAATGCAAACTCTGAATTTGACAAAATTGGATCAATCACAAAATATAAAAACGAACTTCTTCGACTTTGGAATAATGAAAAATACAGCGGAATAATCAAAACCAATAATGGATTTGCTGTAATTTTCCTTCTGCAGAAAAGGATAGCAAAACAACTTAGCTTCGAAGAAGCATTACCCAAGATCAAAGAGATATTCAATGCCAAGAAACGCTTTGATACAGCAAACAAATACACTTTAAATTTAAGAAATAAGATCATTTCCGGTGCAGATCCGGATTCTTTGCTCTTTTTTTTTGGAGGTTGGAAAAAAGAAGAACACCTGACTTTTGAAAGCGAAATTCCCGGAATAGAAATAAGTCAGCAAATATTGGAAGATATTTCCAAAAGAAATGAAGGATATTTCAGTCCTGTTATCAAAATTTCAGATGATCTTTTAATGTTTTATCATATTGAAAGAATGCAGAAAATATCAATGGAAGCGTATGTGTCTCAAAAAGATAAATTCAGGAAACACATTATTGAAAAAGAATTTAAGAATTGGCTGGATGAGTTCAGATCAAAGACTGAAATTAAGACGAAATTCTAAATCTGCAACTTTTATCAAAAAAATATTCTCTTACTCTTTAGTGTACTTTCGTGTTTTTCGTTGCTTATGATCCGGTTTTTTCATTGAAAGGTTATTTTTGCTTGACACTAAATCAGCGAAAAAAGTTCTTTCCTTCTTGCATGTGGCGGGATAGCTCAGTTGGTAGAGCAGAGGCCTGAAAAGCCTTGTGTCCCCAGTTCAAGTCTGGGTCCTGCCACCATTTTTTTACTACTGATTTTCACGGATTAAACGGATGAAGAAACAGCGAATCCATCTTCGATGAATCTACACCGAGACAAGCAAAACTAACAAAAGAATAAAAGTTCAAATTATGAACAGAATTTTATTACTTCGATATCTATACAGATAAAATCCTCAAATTCCAATTTTAAGGAAGAAGTTAAGGAAAGATCAAATGTTAAATCAATATGACCAAGTATATTCTGGAGCAGGAAATTGAATTATGAAAAAAGATCATAAAGATGTAAATGGATAATGCTGCTCGATTGAGTTTTCCCTTTTTCCCTTTTTCCCTTTCTCCTTTTCTCCTTTTCTCCTTTTTTCCTTTTCTCCTTTTCTCCTTTCCCCCTGTTCTTTTTCATTTGACAGGATATGAATTAGTTTGAGATTAGGCATGGTATATTGAGAGAGAAGATGAATGAAAAATTCATAATTGATTTAGAGATATCCATAAGCAGTAGAGAGGTACCAGGTGGAATTCGAATGGAATAACAAAAAAGCAGATAGAAATAAAAAGAAACATGATATTTCTTTTCAGGAATCAGCTACTGTTTTTGGTGATCCTCTAGCCATTACCTTTGAGGATCCGGATCATTCATTAACTGAACAGCGATCGATCACATTTGGAATAACCAGGTTAAATCGTTACATTGTCGTATCACATACCAAGCGAAGTAACAAAACAAGAGAGGAAAATATATGAAGAAGGATAATCAAAAAGATGAGTTAAGAACAGAATACAAGCGTTCCGATCTTGGTAAAGGAGAGCGCGGCAAGTACTATAAAGCTTACAAGGAAGGTCATAACCTGGTTCTTTTAAAACCGGAAGTAGCAAAAGCCTTTCCAAGCGAGAAAGCAGTTAATGAAGCGCTCAAATCCCTCATAGAAGTTGCTAAAAATGCAACCGGAATTGCCAGCCGCTAAACCTGACCAATATCCTCTAACTCATCTCAAATAGTTAGAAAAGAGTTTAACCGGTGTTACATCCATCGATGCTTCCGAGTTCTCTTATTCGGGCACTGTTTATTCTACAGCCGGTTACACCAATTACGAAGATAATTCAATTGATCTATTGATAAATCCAACTGATGAGGATGGTTATGAGCGGATACTGGTAGTTATTAATGGATAATGCTGCTCGATCCGGATTTTCCCTTTCTCCTTTTCTCCATTTCTCCCTTTCTCCCTTTTCTCCGTTTTTCCTTTTCTCCTTTTTTCCTTTTCTCCTTTTCTTTTTCATTTGACAGGATATGAATTAGTTTGAGATAAGACATGAAAGAAATATAGAAGAATTTTGTCTGGATTTTGATTTTAGCAGCAACTTAAAATGGAGGAGAATATGAAAAATGTGGATTTATCACGAACTTTTTAAATATTTATAGGTTAGTTTTGCGAATTTTTTAATGAGCGTGACATACGGATG
>DRTC01000412.1 GCA_011372345.1 Candidatus Cloacimonadota bacterium | reverse complement strand
TAAATATTATCATTTGCTCCTGAGTCTCCGTGTTGTCCATCATCATACATAGTGATATTCTGATTTCCTGTACCGGTATCATATTTAATAAAAGCAGTTGCGATCGTTTCATCGTCAGTAATATGCGCAGTAACATTGACATTGGTCTGGGATGATGGAGCCAGTGGAATTTGATTAAAGTCATCGATTTCAGGAGGTAAATTACTCGAAATGTTGGCATAACCAGGAGTTGGATCAGGCATGAACTCCCAGTTTGAGTTACCATCGGGAAATCTACCTTCGGAAATATCGGTTGCCTGTTCTCCAAAAGTATAAGAATCAAGGATCGTTTCTCCATCAGGATGAATAATGGCGATATCTTCTCCGTTAGCAGATAATTTAAAATTTGTGTGAAAATTTCCCTGGTCTTCATCATTATCAGCCCAGAAGAGAAGGAATCCATGAGAGCTAATTGTGATATTTTCCGGTATTTGCCATTTTGTCAGTTCATCAAGATCATCAGTCAGATAAAACCCTTCCAGATCAACCTCAAATGTTCCTTCATTATATAGTTCGATCCAATCTTCATAAATTCCGGGTTCGTCAGGATCTTCAATGGTTGACTCATTATCTGCCATAAATTCATTGATGAAAATGTTTTGAGCAGGCAGAAAAAGGGAAGATATAAAAATGACCAAAATTATTAAATATTTCATATCAAGTACTCCTTTTTTGTTTGCATTAAACTTTCTATCAATAACTACCGGATAGCAATTTTAAAAATTATCAATGAACAAACACATCCTGCATAAAGACATTCTGCATAAAAAATAAAGCAATGTAGGCAATTACAGCAGATGCAAGAGGTGTTACGATCCAACCGATGCTGATTTTTCCTAATATCGAGAAATTAATATTTCTTCCACCTTTGGCAAGACTGATACCAAGTATCGAACCAACTACAGATTGTGAACTTGAAACCGGAACTAAAGGAAAGGCAGGAAGATGATGCGCAATTAACCAGTTTTCCAGTCCTTTGGAAGCAAAAAGGAAGAGGACGATCGAACTTGCCAGAACAACGATCAAAGCTGAAATAGGAGACAATTTGAAAATGCTTGAACCAACGGTCATCATTACTCTTTTTGAATAAGTAAAAACACCGATCGCAATAGCAATTCCACCCAAAAGAAATAGTTGATGGACACTCGTAAAGGAAATCAGATTTCCGATTTGAAAATCATGAAAAGGAGATGAATTTATAAAAACACCCATCACATTCCCAATATTGTTTGCTCCCAGACTAAAAGCACCAAAAGCGCCGGCAACGATCAATCCTTTCCTGGTTATAGAATCTAATCTTATCAAATGGATCTTTGAATTTTCAACAATATACTTGACCAGTTTAAACAACAAAAAAGCGAACAAAGCAGAGAGAATTGGTGAGAAAATCCAAGTTCCCAATATTTTTGTCAGAGCATTAATATCCGTAGCTGTTTTAGAGAAGAAATTCCAGCCAATTATAGCACCCACAATAGCTTGAGATGTAGAAACAGGTAAACCGGATTTTGACATCCATAATACGGTTAGTCCGGCAGCAAGAGCCACAATAAATGCTCCAGCCAGTTTATCTATAGCACCCAGTTTACCAAGTGTATGAGAAGCTCCAGCTCCACTGACCACAGCTCCTAATATTAAAAAAATACTGCAGATTGTAGCAGCAGTCCGGAACTTTATCATTTTGGTGCCGACTGCAGTTCCAAAAATATTGGCAGCATCATTTGCGCCGAGTGACCATCCCAAAAACAATCCGCTCGATAAAAAAAATAAAATGGTTATCATTGTTTTCCTGATGAAAATTATTACTTATATTCGTCTTTTAATGGTATAGACAGCTAATCTTTCTGCGACAGATTCGGCAGCATCAGAACATAGAACTATTTTTTCCACAAAATATCTGAGATGAACTCTTTTGCTGAAACTTTTTATCTCGGTAGTCCGGAAAATTTTTCGTTTCATTTGTTCTTCTAATTGATCTGCTTCATGTTCATAAAAATGAACCTTGTTAATATAATTGCTGACCAGCTTTATCTCTGTGAAAAAGGCACGGGCAGCTTTAACAAGTTCTTCCACAGATTTGGATGATAATTCGGCAAGATCATGGAAATCAGCCTTGAGAAAATCAGGAATTTTGGGAGTTTCTATTGAGAGTTGGGTTAATACTTTTTGGGCGATATCTACGACATCATCGATATTTTCGATCAGACCAAGAACATCACCTCTGGATTCAGGGATCAACATAAATGTATAGAGTTTTTTCTTGATATCTCTGCGAAGCCTGTCAGCTTCTGTTTCTATTTCCGTAATTTTCTGATAATGCTTCTCAAATCTTTCGATTTTTCCTGCAATATAATTTTTAACACCTTCAAAAAAAATCAAGGCTGCATTTTCAACATTATCGAGATAGTTGTCTATTTCGGTTTGCATTTCCTTTGATCTGCTTGAAAAAAAATTACTCACCTTTTTTCTCCTCTCTTTAATCGGTCTTCTGAATTAACTGAACATACAGTAAACCACATAAGACTCCTATTTCACAAATTGTTAATTACTGAATTTCCTCCAATCTCAGATTCGAAGCAAATTTATCAACTTTTTCATCTACTCCGAGTGTAGTTACTTTTCCTTTAAGCCCTATTTGTTTGTCAATATTTTCGGGAAAATATATTTATTTACTTTGCCCACGAGATAAATCTCGTGGCTATTCATATTTTTTTTCGTTACAGAGTTTCTGTTGATTTTCAATTTAAAACGATAATCTCATCGAAGTCAATCAATGCAAATTCTATCTTGATTCTTTTTAATAAGTTACCCTCTGAAATTGAAGTGGGAAATGTTTATTCTTAATTAAATATTTCTTATTGGATACCTTGTCCGGCTTTTAACTGATAAACTAGTGGATTTCAATCCTAAAACACCAATCTTTTACAATTTCAACAGTTTTTTTGTGAAAATAAGTATTCTTGCTTTAAATAGTCATAACTTTATAGAGTTTAAGAACTTAACATAACATCGAAT
>DRTC01000411.1 GCA_011372345.1 Candidatus Cloacimonadota bacterium | reverse complement strand
CCTATGAATACACTTTCTAACTTCCAATAAATTAAGGAAATAGAAATTTGAGAAAATGGACAAGATCAGCATCTTGTTTTACGGATCAGGTTTCATCTTAATAAAACTATCCGCTTGCGGATAGCAGAAAGCTTAGCACTAGCCCGAAGTATCTTGAGTTAAGTCGATCTCCTCCGCGAACAGTCAACTTTACACAAGATTCATCATCTCCTGCGGAGATGCCTGAACTTGGGACAAGTTTCGGATCACTTCTCATCTTCACAAGCTGGTAGTTCGATAAAACCCTGATTTTGCAGGGAATCTATTTCTGCTCTCGCTTTTCTAATGATCGCAGCTGATTTATTATAGAGTTCATCGCGTGTAAGATTTATCTTTGCCAAACCTTGTTCGATAGCCTTCATGCCCACGGCTACAGCTTCTCTTGGAAACACCTCAAATTCATTCATTCTGGGAATGATATATTCTTCGGAAAGTCCTTTATCTTCAGCACATTTTGCCAGTTCATAAGCAGCGGCAATACACATCTCATCCGTAATTGTGCTTGCCATAACATCCAGAGTTCCCCTGAAAATACCGGGGAAACCGAGTGAATTATTTACCTGGTTTGGAAAATCCGATCTTCCTGTAGCAACGATCTTTGCTCCGGCTTCCTTTGCTTCCCAGGGCCAGATTTCAGGAGTCGGATTAGCGCAGACAAATACGATCGCGTCTTTGTTCATAGAAGCAATCCATTCCTTTTTAATGGTATTCGGTCCGGTTTTGGCAAGAGAAATGCAAACATCTGCTCCTTTCAATGCTTCCGCAATTCCACCTTTTCTTCCTTCTTTATTGGAAGTTATACACATTTTCCATTTTTCTTTAGTTTCCGGGGTGTTCAGTTCTTTTCTATCTTTATGCAAAATCCCTTTTGTATCGACCATCATAATATTTTCAGCAGGGAAACCGGCAGTTATCATTATTCTTGAGATCGCAATGTTGGCAGCTCCTGCTCCGATCATGGCAATTTTGACATTTTCTTTAGTCTTTTCAACGATTTTCAAAGCATTGATCAAACCCGCGAGAGTAACAGCAGCAGTTCCCTGTTGATCGTCATGCCAGACCGGAATCGTCATTTCTTCACGAAGAGTATCCAAAATCTGGAAGCATTTTGGTTTGGAAATATCTTCCAGATTTATTCCACCGAAAGTCGGAGTTAACCATTTGCACATCTGGATGATATCTTCCGGCTTATGAGCATTTATACAGATTGGAAAAGCATCGACACCACCAAGATATTTGAAGAGGATCGCTTTCCCTTCCATAACCGGTAAACCTGCTTCAGGACCGATATTACCAAGACCGAGAACTCTGGTTCCATCAGAAACTATCGCCACAAAATTAGATTTATTCGTATGCTCATAAACTTTCTCCGGATTCGCATGAATATCCTTGCAGGGAGCAGCAACTCCGGGAGTATACCAGATCGCAAAATCGTCAAAATTCCTGATACAGCATTTGGGAATAACAGATAATTTTCCATTATAAAACGGATGCAGGATCATTGCATCTTCACCAGGCTTGGTAGCTTTTGCCAAGAGATCTTCCAAACTAACAGTTTTGGTTAATGTTTTTGCCTGGTAAATTAGTTCTTTCAGGGAAATCGGTTTTTCAAAAAAACCATCGACAGGTAAGAGTTTTGTTCCGGCAATTTCGCTGATATTCAACTCCAGAACCTGCTGAATCGACGAAACGATCATGATCGGAATTTTCGAACAATCATAAAATTCGGAATCTCGATCAGGATTTCGCAGTTTGTTTACTACTTCCAAACCGGATACTTCAGTCTCCATCATAATATCCAATATTATCAAGTCCGGTTTTACCTGTTTGACATTATCCAGAAATTCCTTGGCTGAATATGCACATTCACATTTAAAATTACTGTTTTCCAGAATTGCTTTTGTTGATTCGACAAGATCGTGATCATCATCTACAATAAAAATTACTTTTTTGTTCTTTTCCTCGAATTTGTTCATTTTATCTCCTATTTTTACTTTGAAAAGATTTATAAGTATTATCTTCCTGCTAAATCTTTTCAATGGTTATTATACTCAAGCAACCATTCATCTCCAATCGTTGAAAAGGTCGATTTGAAAGAATTCCTCTGTGGGAAACCGTTTTCAAGATTTTTTCTTGTTTGAGAGAAAGGTTGCCAGAGCTATCGAAAGTAATTTCGATTCATCCGAATCCGCTCTGGAAGTCATTATGCAGGGAACCAAAGCTCCCATGACAACTGCTGCTAATCTTGCTTCGGCAAAATTAGTTACAGTCTTGAAAAAAAAATTCCCGGCAAATAGAAAAACCATCGGTATCGGGCAACATGACATCCATTAAGATCAGATCCGGTTTTTCCGATCTTGCTTTTTCAATTCCTTGATTCCCATCAACAGCAGAGATTACCTGATAACCTTCTCTTTTAAGAATGACTTTGGTGGCTATAGTGTAATCAGGATCATCATCGATAATCAGAATTTTTTGGTTATTCATTTTTACTTCTTCCCAATCCACTCCTATAAGGTTGTTCATTATACATGCGTCAGAAGATGCTCTAATAATAAGAAAATTCAAATACACAACATTATAACCATTTTAATGGTTTTGAAACCGTTGAAACGGTTAATAATATTGGTTTTCTTTTTACCCACAACTGAAGTT
>DRTC01000410.1 GCA_011372345.1 Candidatus Cloacimonadota bacterium | reverse complement strand
TTTTTAAAAAAGGAGCCGAAAACCATCAAAGACTTTTTAAATTTTGCTGATTTTTACCAAACTGTCGGATATAAGAAAAAAGGTGAGAAATATCTTGCGATGGCAGAAAATTTGAAGATTCGGAAAGCAAAAGAAGATTCTCTGATAAATATTCAAAAGCAGATCAATTCACAAAGAATAATCGAAAGACAAAAGTGGATTGAAAAGCAAAAAAAAATACTCAAAACATTAAAAATACAAGTCTTCTTTTTAGGATTTTCAATTTTAGTCGCTCTGATTCTTTTGATTCTGGCATTTCCTAAAAAGAAAAAATCCGAACCGGAAGTAACAGAATATAATTATCGCTCTACTGATGGTTTTGGCAGTCTGAAATTCCGTAAAAAAATGGTTCATAAATTATCGGAGTATAAATGGGAAGTCGAAGAAATAGCAAGAGAATTGAATCTTACCAACGAGGAAGTGAAAAGACTGCAGAAAGAGGAAAAATGAAAATAGCGATCATTGGTTTTGGAGCAGCAGCAATTGGATTTATCGAGAAAATAAAAAACACCAACAATGAAATCCACATTTTTGAGAAAAGCAAAGATATTTATTCATCCAGTATTTCAGGGATCAGAGCTGACGGAAAATTATTCGTTTCCAGCGAAATGGGCGGAAACCTTGATATCGATCTTAAACTACAGAAAAAACTGGTGGATTATTATCTGAATAAAACTGAAAAAAAGAAATTCGAGACCGGAAGTTCGTTCAGCAATAAAACATTTTATAAAAAGTTTTATGAAAAAGGATTCCTACCCATTATTTCGGATTTCTATCATATCGGAACTGATCAGTTGAAGCAGGTTCTTTATAATATCTATGAAAATTTCAAATCACATAAAAATATTCATTTCCATTTCAAACATAACATCAAAGATGTCGAACTGCTCGCAAACAAAGTGATCTTAAATAACACCGATTCTTTTGATAAAGTTATGGTGGCAGTCGGTAGAAGCGGTCATAATCTGGTTAATAAGATCATTAAGAAATTTCCCGAACTGATCCTCGATAATAAAAAAGTCGATCTCGGAATTCGCTTTGAAATACCCAATCATATTGTGGAAGAACTGAATCGGGAAATGTATGAATTCAAAGTGAAATACAAAACCAGAACCGGTTATATGGTCAGAACTTTCTGCAATAATCCTTCCGGATTTGTGGTTACGGAAAATTATGACGATTTCGTAACGGTGAACGGACATTCCAAGCTGAAAGAGAAAAGCAAGAACACTAATTTCGCTATTTTAACGACTCTTGAACTAACTCAACCATTCAATGATCCGATCGGTTATGGTTCTCATATCGCCAAACTGACGAATATTCTGGCAGGAGAAAATAAGGTCATCCTCCAAACTTATGAGAATTTTATTAATTCCAAAAGAACGAAACATCTTTACCGTGTTATCCCGACTCTCAATGAAAAGCATTACATTCTCGGTGATATTAATCTTGCATTTCCGCGCAGGATCATTGAAAGCATCATTGATTTTATGGATAATTTGAATGATGTCATTCCCGGAATTACGAATGCTGATAATCTTGTTTATGCTCCGGAAATCAAGTTCTATTCCAATATCATCGATAACCGGAAATTCGATAACCTGAAATTTGTCGGAGATTGTTCGGGAGGAACTCGATCCATTATTTATGCGACTGCTCATGGCTGGATGATGGGAGAGGAAGTAATCAAGAATTAAGGAATGAAAGAATTATCCATTGAAAATCACTGGAAGACACCGAGATAAAATCACATTCCGAAACTTTCAACAGAGTATTTTGTTAGACTCGACTTCAAAGCGAAGCGTGGAGTTGAGAATAACAAAATAATATAATCGGATAAGGCAACATGAAATAACACCTCTATTTTAGAATATCCGGAAAATATGGATCAGGTTAAAATGAAAAAATGAGATAAAAGAAATAACTGAACTCCATCATCCGGTAATTGACAGAGATGAAGTCCAGTCATCCATCTAAATTTTTCAAATAAAATGTTGCATCTTAAATAATATTTTTCAAATTTGCTCTCAAATGTAAGGAGTTAAATATGCGATCAGCAGCAATT
>DRTC01000409.1 GCA_011372345.1 Candidatus Cloacimonadota bacterium | reverse complement strand
GTCCATACATATTGACATACAATCTCTGATCGAGCAGATTTTCTTTGATCCTTGCTCGGAAGATCTTATTCAGTTCGTTGACTTTGAAATACTCAACATCATCGATCATCTCTGTTTGAATGCTTTCAGATGGAAGTTCAGATCCATAATCAACAATGATCGAAGAGTTCAAGATAGACATCAATATCAGAAATAATATTAAAATAATCGACTTTCTCATTTTTTTCTTCGAATGAAACATTACTCGCTCCTAACAAAATAATTCGAGAACAGGTAAACATTAACCATCGAATTTATTCGATGGAAAAACAGAGATGCGATTAACGACTTCAGTCGGAAAATATCCCGAATAAATTCGAATCAGGTTACTTTTAACTACCATTCACTGAAGTGAATGGTTAATGTTTGTTCCCAAACAGGAGTTTGGGAACAAGATATTCAACTCAAAACTTTCCGAATCTTACAAGAAAGAATTCCTCTTTTGGAAGCTTCGGAAAGTGTCATATTATCATCCTCCAAACGGGAACAATTTTCTGAAATAACGAAATAATCTCTTTGCTTTTTCATCAAATCTGAATTCCTTCTTATCCATTGATAAATACAACTTAAAACTTAAAAAAGATGCTGTCAGCAGAAAGCATATCGAAACAATAAAGACAGCCCTGACTCCCAAATATTTCATAATAATAAATCCCAGGACTGGAACTATCAATCCGCGCACACCGGTTAAGGTTACATGAACGCTCTGATACATAGCAGCATCTTCGTTTCCGGCAAAATAATTAGAACTGATGCTCCAGGAAATTAAAATACCGGACATAGCAATGCCATACATTAAGAAAGCGAAATAGGTTAAGAAGACTGCAATGGTCGAACCGATAAAAAAACTGGAGATGAAAAGGAATAAAGGATAAAGACTCAACGAAGCAAAGGCAATACTCGAAAAATTCGCCGGATTTTTTTTATCAAAAACTTTCCCGGCGATCGGAGCGAGAATTAAGATCGGAATTTGCGTGATCACTGCTTTTCCTACAAAAGAAGAGGTATAACTCATTTTCAGGATTTCAACGAGATATTTGGGAATAACCGGAACTATGATCAAAAAACCGATTCCGTAAATAAAGAAATTCCTCTGGAAAATTGAAAAGTTACGATTCTTCTTCATCACCTCAAAAGCCCTCAAGACGGGACTGATAAAAAGTTTCTTTAAATCTATTCTGGTGGAGGGATCAAAATTCTTCTTTTCCACTTTGATCAAAGCGAGAAGAAAAGAACTATAACATCCCAAAACTCCTACGATCGCAAAAAAAACACGAAACCAGTTTTCATCCGCATCGAGAACTCTGCCGGCAAGGTAACTTCCGAGCAAAGTGATCAAAGTTGTTAAGCTTGCTGCATAACCGAACATCACTCCGCGATTAGCATTCCTGATATTATGCTGATAGATGGAATTCGTTGCCGGAATGATCAATCCGTTGAACGAGAAAAAGATGGTAAGGATAAAAAGATATTCATAATAATTATTGACCCAGAGCATGAAGATCAAGATGAGTCTTCCCACAAATCCTGAAATCATCAGATATTTTGCAATCGACTTTGATTGTTCCAGGACCTTCCCCCAATAGATGGAAAATAAATTGGAAATAGGCCAGAGCATGACAAGAAGCGTAATCTGCCAATCCAGAGCATGTAAGGCTTTCTTGGCAATGATATCCTGAATTTGAGAAGCACTGTTTACAAATCCGGTAAAAAATGCAACCTGCAACAGCAGGACAAAGGTCTTCTGCTCAAGTTTATCTAATTTCATTCCTGTTCCATCTTTTTATTGGAAGCAACATCTTTTAAGATAATAAATTCTGTCTATAATAATTTCTGAAATCAAACTGTGATAAAGATAATGATCATCTGAACATTGAATTTTTTTATCTAGCATCAAAATATAATATTGATAAAGATCCTTGTGAAAATTTGATGCCTGTTTAGAAAGATGGGATGTAAATGCTAAAAAAAACGCTCCCACACATGAGTTTAGGAGCGAGGGAAGTTTGTTTTTTAGTATTTCTCAAATAGGATTGTTTGAGTTACTTCCGTAAAACAAGATTCCGATCTTGTTAAATTTCTCGATTTCGGAAAATCGAGTTACTGTATCACAATCAATTCTGATTGTGCTCTTTTTTCTCAATCCGGCAGCTGCCGGATGAGTTACATTAATTCCGAATTACGATACTCCTGCTGATAACTTCCAACTCGATCAAAGCAGGGAGTTTATATCCTGTCGGGAAATAAACAGAATTATCAATGAGAAAAGCAGTTTGAGATTTCTCATCATAAAAAGCAAAACTCCGGAATGCTCCGCCCACAACAAATTTTTTATTCTGCCATCTGCCGGAAAGTTTCCAGCATTCATATTTTCCAAGCATATTTTTTTCTAATTTGATATCTTTATCAGCAAATTCGTCTTCCTCGTAATAATTCCAGGCAAGTTCTGCTCTTTTTTGTTTGAGCCATTCTTTGTTGAAATTGTCTTGTGTCATTTTCTCGTAATAGACAGAAATGAACCTGTCCGGTTTGTTTTTCAAACGAGCAATAAAGGAAATGAAACGATTGGCATCGTCTTGTTTGTAAACAATGTAATTCTTTGGCAGTTGCAGGGACCAGGGAAATTTCTGAAAAGTGTTTTCCGCATATGTTTTCTGTCTGTAGACCTGTTGTTCTATTCTCTCAAAGAGTTTATCCTTAAATAGATCGAAGGTCGCATTTGCCTGCAAAATATTGAAACTTAAGAGGTCTCTTTCGTTATCTCCGACAATAAAGAGAATGAACTGGTTTCTTGCCCAGAGATTTTCAACCGGATACATAGCCACTGCATTGACTTTGATCTCTTCAGCGATCTTATCACCCATAATGCTTTTCACATAAGAAGAAACTTCCTCGTCAGATTCCATATCACAGAAAAAAACGAGATTATTGAATTTATAGAACTGCTCGATAGAATTGATGGGAGCCTTCTTAACTTCGAAGAATTTCTCGTTTTCAGTTGTGAATTGGAATCTTTCCAAACTTTTTCGGAGATGAGGTTCTGCGTATTTCCAGACATTATCATCAGCAAAGACATAGATAGTTTGCTGATGTCCCCAGGAAAATGGTTTGCGAATATCTGTTCCTTTGGTTGAGGGATTTGTCTTACTTTCTTTGGAACATCCTGCTATTAAAAAGAATAGCAGGAATAAGAATATGGAATTTCTCTTCATAAATTGTTTGTCATTTTTCATATTGTAGCTCCTGAATCGATTTATAAACCATTGAAATGGTTATTATTTTTTCTCTTCTATCTTTTTCACCACAATGTCCGTCGAAAGCCGGAGTAAACAATTGTGGTGCTGAACTGAACTAAACAATGTTAGATTAGAATAGCACCAGATTTTAATCCGGTGAAAGAATAGCAAAAATATAATAATTATAACAGTTTTAACTGTTTTTCTTTATTTTTTCCGTTTTTATAAAGAAATAATTCAAACCCGAAAGAATGGTCACAACTGCCACTAACCAGAAAAAAATATGAAATCCGGAAATAAATATTTTACTTTCTGTTTTATCCAAAATTGAGATGAACGAATAATAGATTAAAGCAGCTGTAATTCCCACCATCTGCATAATGGTTTTCAGTTTTCCCCAGATATTGGCAGCGATGTAAATATTCTTTTTGATGTAGTAATTGCGAAGAATAGTGACTGCCACTTCCCTGACAATAATTATAATCACAACAATAATGTTGGTGTAATGCAATTCGAGTGAAATCGCAAAAAGAGCAGAAATAACTAATATTTTATCCGCCAGTGGATCCATAATTTTACCGAAATTAGAGATGACCTTCATTCTGCGAGCGAGCATGCCGTCAAAATAATCTGTGATACAGGCGATGATAAAAATAATTGTTGCCCAGATAATGTTGTTCCGGATATTATTTGAAAAAACAAACCAGATAAAGATGGGAACGAGGATTATCCTGATAATTGTCAGTAAATTTGGAATACGCTTTTTCATATCAGTCTTTTTCTTAAAATCGATTGTGAAATATGGGTTGAGATAAGCAAGACAAGGATTTCCAAACCAAAGGAAGTAATATCGATTTTGATTGTTAAGTAACTAAAATTTATCAAAAGCAGGTAACTCCCATAGACCAATATTGCCGGCAGGAAGATCGCAAAAAATGAACTAATAAGAAAATGTTTTCTTCTCTGTCCATATTTCCCGCCGGAAGATTCATACACATACCAGAATTTATCCTGCTTGTATTCAAAATGAATTTGCATGAAAACGGTTATGAAAAAAGTAAAAATGATGATCATGATATTTATGACCTGATAACTTTTATCGAGAAAATCTATCTTATCAAATAGGATATTCCAATCTTCAGGATTACATTCCGTTTTCAAATCTGTACCGGATAACATTAACAGCAGTTCTTCTTTTCTGGCTCGATCGAAATTTTCTCCTTCCAAAAAAACTTTCATTACATCCGGTAAAGAATGATTTTCCAGAACAGATTTTATTGAGTTCAATTCATATTTCGAGATCAGTTTTTCAGCAATTTCCGTTTTAGTCTCAATTTCAATTTTTGAAACATAACCTGCAAAACTCAATTGCGTTTTTAAAGAGTCGAGAATTTCAGAATTTTGAGAAAACACAAGAATGGGAACTTCCGATATCTTCTCGAAATAAGCCTGTTTCTGAAGTTTATATCCAAGATGGATAAAATTCCAGGTGACCAAAATGAGCAGGATAACGATGGATTGGATAACGATGCTTTTTTTCACAATTGAACCATTTTCCCATTTTGAATTCGGCAGGAAATATCAAAATCATCTAATTTCTTTTTGGAAGTACATATGATGGAAGTGCCGTTATCAAGAGCAAATTTCACGATTTCATTTACTCTCACCATTTTAATATCATCAAAATAATTATCGATATCATCTATGAGGATCAGATAAGGCTGCTGGATAACTGCCCGGATCAATTCGACTAATTTCTGCGAAGAATAAGATAAATTGTCTGCATTGGAATTATATATCTCTCCTAATCCGGCAATATTACAGAGTTCTATGATCTTCTCTTCTTTATTGAACTTTTTTTTATCAAGAGGAAGCACGATATTTTTCCAGATAGATTCTTTGGGGAGGAATTTAACTGAATTTTCGATGAGAATTGTTTTTTTTCTTTTCCTATAGAAAATAGCAGGTTTTTCTTTGATGAAAATATTTCCTTCAAATTCGGTATGTTCACCATGTATAGCTTTCAGGAAAAGGCTTTTTCCAGTATCATTATTTCCGATAATAAGCGCTTTTTGTTTGTCCGAAAGGATAAAATTATCCAATGTGAATAATTTTTCATATTCGATCAATAAAGCGAAATTCTCGATATTCAACATAATCGTTTTTTATCTTTTTTCCAATTATACCAATTCAACCAGTTCAACTAATTCAACTAATTCAACTAATTCAACTAATTCAACTAATTCAACTAATTCAACTAATTCAACTAATT
>DRTC01000408.1 GCA_011372345.1 Candidatus Cloacimonadota bacterium | reverse complement strand
TATCTTTATTTATGTGCCCATTGAAATAATCACTATGGACAGATCAGGTCAAAGGTGATTTTTTTCTCTCAATTTTTATTCCAAACAGAATTTTTCTTGCGTGAACTTTCTGGATAACCAGTTAAATAAAATAAAGAATTTTCGCATTTCTCCGGATGGGAAACTTGTCGTTTTTTCCTATAAATATGATCTGTTTGCAGTTCCGGAAAAAGGTGATGAAGTTAAACAGATAACTTCAAATCAAGCAGGAATTATCAACAGCTTTTGCAGGATTTAATAAGCCGCTTTATCCCTCAGGTAATAATCTTTTCCTGATAATCACAAAATCCCCGGTTTTTTCCCTCTCAACTTCATAAATTTTTCTCAAAACATCAAAAATACTTGCACCGATAATTGATTTGGTGATATTCAAAACATTATTCTTTAAATATATTTCTTTGATCAATTGTTTTAAATTTGAGGTTTGCTCTTTTCCTTTCCTGATACGAGTGAAAAACCATTCTTCAGAATCGAGAAAATTATTCGTTCGCTTTTCAAAGTGTTCGGAAAATTGTTTAGGAATTTCGATTTCAATTTCTTCGTATTTAAAGAATTCCATTGCTCGTTGTTTTTTATTTTGCAGGAATTCTATTTTTTTAACTTTCAATGTGTCAGGAAAAGTCAGTTTCAGTTTTGTTTCAATTTCATTCAAATCAATTTCCCGTTTCAAAACAAAATCGCAGTATTCATTTTCTCCCTGAACTCCAACCGGAAGAGGAGGTCCGGGACTGATCCGCGGATGAACATTAAATCCTTGCGTAAAAACGATAGGAAGCCTGGAAACTCGCACAATCCTCTGCAGCATCCTGACCAGGTCGAGATGAGCAACGAACTGCATAATCCCCTTTTTCTCAAAAAAAACACGATAATGAAAATAATTTTGTTGAAGGAGTTGTTTTTCCAAATGGGTATTAATTCTTTTAGTCTTCTTTTTTTCTGCATAAATATTGGAAATTTCCGAATTACAAATTCCGCATGCCGAACATTTCCCGGTTTTGCAATCTTCCAGAGTTATTTCATTTTTAGCATTTTCCCATTCTTTCAGGAGGAAATTCTTATCTATTCCAATATCGATATGTTCCCAATCCAAACAAGAATCCAAAGGAATTTCCGAAAGAAATTTTTCAAAATTTATATCTGATTCTGCCGCTGCTTTTTCCCAGATTCCAAAGTCAAAGTATTCATTCCAACCATCGAATTTGGCACCGTTCTGATAAGCAGAATGGAGCAATTTCCCCGTCTTTCTGCTTCCTCTTCCCAAAATACATTCGAGGATTGAGGACTTGATCTCATGATATTTGATTTTGATGAACTTATACCTGTTCAGTGAATATTTTATCTTATCGGCTTTTCTTTGCAGAGACTCTCTCGAATCCATTTTCGACCATTGAAAAGGTGTGAAAACTTTCGGAACAAAAGGTGAAATAGTGATATTTATCCTTAATTTTTTTTGTGAATTTCGCACGATCTTTTCTATTAACCGGATAATTCCATCTATGTCTTTTTCTTCTTCAAAAGGAAGACCGATCATAAAATAGAGTTTAATCAGTTTCCAGCCGTTTTTCAAAGCAATTTCTATACTTTGCAGGATATCATCTTCGGTAATGTTTTTGTTAATGATGTTTCGCAGTCCTTGTGTTCCCGCTTCCGGAGCGATGGTTAGTCCTGTCTGCTTCATCGCATTCAGGAGTTTTGTCAATTCATCATCGATCGTATCGACACGTAGAGAAGGCAGAGAAAGACTGACATTTTGTTTATTAAGATGCTCGTAAAGCTCAAATAAAAGAGATTTTATACAACTGTAATCGCTTGTGGAAAGAGAAGTTATAGCAGCTTCATCCCAACCAAATTGTTTGATTTCCCTGATCAATTCTTCAAAAATAATATTTGAGTCTTTTTCCCTGACCGGACGATAGAACATTCCGGCATGACAGAAACGACATCCGCGCGTGCAACCACGCATAATTTCCGCAACATAGCGGAAATGAGTCGGTTCCAGCCAGGGAATTAACTGGTTCTGATGAGATCTTGTGGGATTGTTGAAATCAAGGAATTTCCTGATCCTGATTTTCCGGTTGGAATTTTTATTAAATAAAGCTGGAACATAAATTCCTTCAATTTCTGCTAATTTCTGAAGTTTTTCTTCATGAGATTTTGATCTGTACTGTTTCAAGCAATTCTTGATCTCGATAATCGCTTCTTCCGCATCTCCGATTAAAAAAGCATCGAAAAAATCTGTTAGAGGTTCAGGATTGGTTGAACACGGTCCTCCTCCTAAAATTAGAGGATGTTCTTCATTTCTGTCTTTGCTGAACAAGGGAATTTGGGCAAGATCGAGAGTATAAAGAATATTCGTAAAAGTCAATTCAGACTGCAAAGTAAAACCGAGAACATCGAAATCCTTTACTGCAACTTTACTTTCCAATCCAAAAAGAGGAATTTTATTTTCTTTCAACTTTTCTGCAAAATCAGGCCAGGGCGCGTAAACTCTATCTGCAACTGCGTCTTTTTCATTATTCAAGATCGAGTAGAGGATCTTTAAACCAAGATGGGAAAAACCGACTTCATAAACATCAGGAAATGCAAGACAAAAATTGATCGTGTTTTTAGAAGGTATTTTCCGAAAACTGTTCAATTCCTGATTTATGTAACGAGTTGGCTTCAGAACTGATGGTAAAAGGTGTTGGTATTTTATTTTGTCGAAGGGCATAAATTTCTTCTTGTTCCCAAATTCCTATTTGGGAATGCAGTAATATATTTGGATCAGAGTTTCAACTTCTCGTTACAAAACCGGAGTTTTGTAACGAGAAGTAATGCAATTAGGTGCAACTCACTCTTTATAGTTGAACGGACTTTCTTTTCCTTTGAACAGATATTCATCAATATAATCGGTTGTATCGCTCAACGCGGCTTTGTTCAAAGCATAAATATCGGGACTTTTTTCTGTACCGCGAATCTCCGATCCGTTTGTAATCATGGAATTCTGTTCCTTCTCTTCTTTAGAATCATATTTGTCTGTTGTCGAAGAACCTTCTTTCTCTTTCTTTTGTGAATTCTGTCCTTTTTCTATTTCATCGCTTTTTTCAACCTCTTTTTTCGTCTCGACTTTTGCTTTTATTTTCTTTCTGAATGGTGATTTGAGGACTCCATCTTTGTTGAGTTTGATCACGATCAAGGTTAAGACAATAATCAGAATGATCAATAAGGTAACTGCGAAAATATTTGTTGGGATCATCATTTTCTTGGGCTGGATCGATTTTGTTCGGGAAATGTGTTTTTGCTTGATATTCGCTTTTTGATCCAATTGCTGCAGGATTTTATTTACATCGGCTCCGATTGCTCTGGCATAAGAAGCAAGCGTTGCTTTGGCATAACCAAAACCACCAAGTTTTTTAAAATCATCGTTTTCAATGTCCTGCAGGATCCTAACTTTGATCTTTGTTATCTCGAAGATCTTTTCCAGAGTGAGTTTTTTTTCTTCCCGGACAGATTTCAAATATTGACCGATACTTTCCATCTTTGAACCTTTGTTTATTGAATTTTCCATAAATTGAGTTATAAGTTATTTGCTGTCTTTTGTGTCAAGTCGAATGTAATTTCAGAATTTTAATTTGATTCTGAATTTGAATGATTGACATTTTTCCCAATATGAAAAATGAGGAAACGATTCAGTA
>DRTC01000407.1 GCA_011372345.1 Candidatus Cloacimonadota bacterium | reverse complement strand
ATTAATATGAAGGGGGAAAAATGCGTAAGATTTTTTTAGCAGTTTTATTGCTAATGTTTGTTTCATTTAACTCATTTTGTTATGCACTAACATTAGCAGATTTGGAAGTAACAGTAAAGGAAGATGTGAAGGAATTTGTTGCCGCAAATCTTGATGATAACATTGAGTACATTACAATTGAAGAGCTTGAGGGTGAAGAATTTGAAGTTCTTGAAGTTACTGATGAATATGTATATGTAGTTGTTGATGGAGTATTATACATACTCGAAAAGGAATAAAATGAAAATCTATGAATTCGAAGATTACATAATAATCATTTATCAGGGAGAAATCCAGATCATCAAGAAAGGAAAGAATGATTAACTTAGATAAGTTTAATGAGGACATGTAATCAAGACATGGCAGGAATTTTAATAGTCGAAGATGAAAAAATTATAGCACAAGACCTGAAGATGACTCTAAATAATTTCGGGTATGATGTTCCTGCAATTGCATCATCAGGAGAAGATGCAATTATAAAAACCGCAGAAATTATTCCTGATCTGATCCTAATGGATATTATGCTGGCTGGCGAACTGAACGGGATTGAAACAGCAAAACAGATATTAGGTAAACACAGCATACCTTTGATCTATATTTCAGCGTATGCTGATGAAAATACGATTTTAGCAGCTAAAGAAACCAAACCTTTTGGTTACCTGGTCAAACCGTTTGAAGAACAGGAATTGCATTCCATTATCAGGATTGCCTTAGGTAAAGAAGAGGTAAATTAAAGATTTATTAAGATTATGACTTCCGAAGTTCTCAAAACTTCGGAAGTCCTTAGCTTGTTCCCAAACTTTCCGATACTTCGGGAGAAAACATTTGTAATGGAAACTCTTTTTCATTTCTGATTTATACATATTCAAAACAGAGTTTTACCTTAACATTCCCAAACAGGAGTTTGGGAACGAGCAATTTCTATGTTGGAAGCTTTGGAAAGAATAAAAACCTTCAAGGTTTTAAAAACCTTGAAGGTTTCTTTATACTTTTATTCCTTAATTGCAGCCTGAGCAGCAGCTAAACGGGCAATGGGAATTCGATACGGTGAACAACTCACATAATCCATTCCGATGCGATGGCAGAAATTAACAGAACTCGGTTCTCCGCCATGTTCACCGCAAATACCGATTTTTAGACCCGGTCTTGCTGCTCGTCCTTTGATAACTCCCATTTCAACAAGCTGACCTACACCTTCCTGGTCAAGAACCTGGAATGGATCATGTTTCAGGATTCCTTTATCGATATAGATTTTCAGGAATTTCCCGGCATCGTCGCGGCTGTATCCGTAAGTCATCTGGGTCAGATCATTTGTTCCGTAACTAAAGAATTCTGCATGCTTAGCAACTTTGTCTGCAGTAAGAGCTGCTCTCGGAATTTCGATCATAGTTCCAACAAGGTAATTGATCTTATCGTTTCTTTCAGAAAAAACTTGTTCAGCAACTTTCCTGACTATTTCATCCTGCATCTTAAATTCTTCAACTGTTCCGATCAAAGGTATCATAATTTCCGGTTTTGCAATGATACCTTTTGCTTTCAGGTTCAAAGCAGCTTCGATTATTGCTCTGGTCTGCATCTCTGTAATTTCCGGATAAGTATTTCCCAGTCTGCAGCCACGATGACCGAGCATCGGATTTATTTCGGATAACGATTCTACCCTTGCTTTTACTTCTTTGAAACTTATTCCCATCTCTGCAGCCATTTCTTTCTGCTCTTTATCATCTTTTGGAACGAATTCATGAAGCGGTGGATCCAAAAGGCGAACAGTTACAGGAAGGTTTTCCATTGCAGTAAAAATCCCTTCAAAATCTTCTCGTTGGATCGGCAGCAATTTATCTAATGCCTTACGACGACCTTTTTCATCTTCAGCCAGGATCATTTCACGAACAGCTTTGATCCTGTTACCTTCAAAGAACATGTGTTCGGTTCGGCAAAGTCCGATCCCGATAGCACCGAAATCTCTGGCAACCTTTGAATCGCGAGGTGTATCAGCATTAGTCCTGACTCCCATTCTTGTATGTTTATCACAAAGATCCATTAATTTTCCGAAATCCCCACTTAAATCAGGAGTTCTGGTCTCTACTTTTCCTTCATAAACTTCTCCGGAAGAACCATTCAAAGAAATCCAGTCACCTTCATGAAACAAATGATCATCACAAACTATAGTTCTTGCCTTGTAATCTATCTGAATCGAGCCTGCACCCGATATACAACATTTTCCCATTCCTCGGGCGACAACTGCGGCATGAGATGTCATTCCTCCTCGAGCAGTTAAAATTCCTTGAGAAACATTCATCCCTCTTAAATCTTCGGGAGATGTTTCAATTCTGACAAGGATAACTTTTTTCTCTGCATTAGCCCATTTTTCAGCATCATCAGCAAAGAAAACGATCTGCCCCGAAGCAGCTCCGGGAGAAGCGGGAAGACCTTTGGCAACAACATTTGCCTTTTTAACTGCTTCTTGATTGAAAACGGGATGTAGTAGTTCATCAAGCCTGTTGGGCTCAACTCTCAAAATGGCTGTCTTTTCATCGATCAAACCTTGATTAAGCATATCGATTGCCATCTTCACCATGGCAGATCCTGTCCGTTTGCCATTCCTGGTTTGGAGCAACCATAATTTACCATCTTGAATAGTAAACTCAAGATCCTGCATATCATGATAATGGTTTTCCAGTTTTGTTTCGATTATGCAAAGTTCCTTATAAAGTTTCGGCATTGTCTCTTCTAATGAAGGATATTTTTCTGCTCGTTCATTTTCTGAAATTAATTGCAGTTCAGCCCATCTTTTTGAACCTTCCAGAGTGATCTGTTGTGGAGTTCTGATTCCGGCAACAACATCTTCTCCTTGAGCATCAATCAGATATTCTCCATTAAAAATATCCTCACCTGTAGCAGCATCGCGAGTAAATGCAACTCCGGTTGCGGAATTTTTTCCCATATTTCCATAAACCATTGCCTGCACATTTACAGCAGTTCCCCAATCATCAGAAATTTCATTTATTTTTCGATAGTAAATTGCCCGTTCTGTATTCCAGCTATCAAAAACAGCACAGATTGCTCCCCAAAGCTGTTCCCATGGATCTTCCGGAAAATCATGTCCGGTAAACTCTTTGATCGCATTTTTGAATTTCATCACCAGGTTTTGCAGATCAGCAGCAGATAATTCCGTATCATCAATAACCTGTTTCTTTTCTTTGATCTCGTCAATGATCTTTTCAAAAGGATCAATTTCTTCTTTTGATGAAGGTTTCATTCCCAAGACGACATCCCCATACATCTGGACAAAGCGACGATAAGAATCCCAGGCAAAACGGTCATTACCTGTTTTATCTGCTAAACCTTTCACTGTAACATCATTCAAACCAAGATTGAGAACAGTATCCATCATACCAGGCATGGAAACTCTTGCACCGGAACGAACTGAGACCAGACATGGATTATCTTTATCTCCAAAAGTTGTACCCATAATATTTTCGATATTTTTTATTCCTGCAATAACTTCTTTTTTTAATAAAGTAATTATTTCTTCCTTTCCGATCTTATTATATTCAGTACAAACATCTGTAGTGATCGTAAATCCGGGAGGTACAGGTATGCCGATCAAATTCATTTCAGCAAGGTTCGCTCCTTTTCCTCCCAGTAGGTTTTTCATTTCGGTTTTACCCTCAGCTTTTCCATTCCCAAAAAGGTAAACTCTTTTTTTGTTCATCAGTAACTCCTTTTATATCATTAAATTATACTTTTGGAATTCAAACCAAAAAAGCAAAGTTATCTGTCAATCAAAATAAATGTAGATTTTTAGATTTTTATGAAAAATCATAAAAAGACAAATATAAAAAGAAAAATTGTAAAATAAAATAATCTCTGCTTTGATTAAAAATATTAGAGATAGGAGAAAGGGAGATGAAATACCAAAATACAAAACACAAAATTCAAATAAATAACAAAGAAGAAAATTTCAAATCCAAAACAAATCGAAGCATCGATATTAAAACTCAAAATATAAAATACAAATTTCAAATAAATAACATTGATCAAAATTACAAATTCAAAACGACTCAAGGCATAGCTGGTTTGTCATTTCGGTATTGTTTTTTGGAATTTATTTGTTTTTTGGGATTTGTTGTTTGTAATTTTATAGTATTTGGGATTTGCTGTTTGTGATTTGCTTTTTGTGACAAAATATAAACTCTTTAATCTTAAACTTTCAAATTCCGATACAACAAAATGAATCTAAAAAAAAATACATCCGTAGGGACTCGAACCCTAGACCCGCTGATTAAGAGTCAGCTGCTCTACCATCTGAGCTACGGATGCAATTGGAAGGCAAAATGTTCAGGGCGTTTGCGATGTCAAAGATTTTATTAAAAACTTTATTGAAAAATTTTATTAAGAATGTTCCCAAAAAATGCATATTGACAAAAACAAATAAAATATTTTAAGAACTACAAAAACCTTGCGAATGGTTAAAATCTCTGCAATGGTTGAAGATGATAAGCGACCATAACGGAGGTTTCGTTCCTCGACCATCCGTAAGGTCTCAAAAAAAAAGAGGAATTGGATGATTGCAGTATATATCGATAATAATGTCGAAAAATATTACGAAGAAATATATTATACAATTGACTTTGTATTCAAAACTTTAGGTTATGAATTTAAATGTATAACCAAATTAGACCAGTTAAATGAGAATGACATCTTATTTTATTATGGATTGATCGAGCCTAATGAGAAAGAAGCTCATATTCTTGCTTATGATAAGATCATGTTCTATATCCCGGTTGAGATTATTTTATTTTCAACCGGTACAGATAAAGAACAATTGAAAAGTATGCTGAAAACGATCGATCTTCCAAGACCTCTTCCCTGCTTTTCAAAAAAAAAGATAGAAGCTCCTGCCTTATATTCTCATAATGATGATCTTTATTATGGTAAATTTCAATTTGATATTTTTGGAAATATTTTTCTTAATCTCATAAATTACCATACCCATTCTTCATTCACTGACGATAATTACGGAAAGATATCTGATCCAAACACATTTCTTCTTGAATATTCCCTTTTTCCTTATACTAATGCTTATCTCTGGTTGATCGATAAATTCCTGCAAAATTCTGTGACAGAAAAAAAAACTCATTTTCTGGTAAAAAAGGAGTTCTGGCCCTCATCTGAAAATTTCGCAGTTGCTGTATCACACCCAATAGACAGTCTGCAGAAATGGAAATCATCAACAATATTTTCAAGTTCTTTAAATGAATTAATAATGTTTTATAAAGTTCAATACAATTTAAGAAGTTCTTTCAGTAAGATAAAATACCTGATTACAAATATCGAGGAATATTGGAATTTTGAAGAAATTCATGAAATCGAAAATAAACACAAGATAAAAAGCACATATTTCTGGGGAGTCGAATCTGATTCCAGAAAAGATGTCGATTATAAAATAGATGAACCGGATATTGCAGAGGAAATGAGAAAAATCAAAGATAGAGGTAATGAAATTGCTCTTCTGGCATCTGCAAAATCTTATCGTAGTGATACTCATTCCAATCAGAAAAAAATTTTATCAGACGCAATTAATGACAAAAATATCGGAGTCAGGCAAAATAGATTCAAATACGATTTTGAAGTTACTCCGGAGCTTCATAATAAAAATGATTATCTTTATGATTCATCTATGTCTTTTAGAAATCATATCGGTTTTAAAAACGGTATCGGTTTCCCATATCGGATATTTTCACAGAGAAAGAGAGATAAAATTGGAAAAATCGGATTGGATTTTAAGAAGAATTGTCTGGAAATACCTTTAACTTTTTATGATAATGCTTTAAAAATATCAAAAACGAAAATCCTCACTTATGATAAAGCAACCGAACTGATGAATGATCTGATAAAAGCTACGAATTCAGTTAATGGTCTTCTAACTCTGGATTTTTCAATCTCGAATTTTGCCGATGTCAATTACGCTCCAATCTTATTTGATGAAACTCTGAAAAAACTCAGGCAAAGAAAAGTATTCTGGGGAACTTATAAAGAAATAGCTGAATGGTGGAAAAAAAGGGAAACAGTTTTAATAAAAGAATTATCCAGAGATAATTTCTCTATATAT
>DRTC01000406.1 GCA_011372345.1 Candidatus Cloacimonadota bacterium | reverse complement strand
CCTATGATCACATCTTTGGTGATCATACATTTCCTGACATTATTCATCTCCGGAAGTTCATACATAATTTCGAGCATGAATTTTTCCATGATCGCTCGTAATCCGCGCGCTCCTGTTTTATGTTTGAGAGCAACTTTTGCGATTTCCTTCAGAGCTTCTTCAGCGAAATCAAGATTGATCCCATCCAGATCGAAAAGTTTCTTGTATTGCTTGCAGATTGCATTTTTGGGTTGGGTTAGAATTTGCACTAATGCCTGCTCATCCAATTCATGTAATGCACTGGTAACCGGAATTCTCCCGACAAGTTCGGGAATTAAACCAAACTTGACCAGATCGTTGGGAATAACTTTATTCAGAAGTTCAGGAGTTATTTCAGATTGGGATACGATATCAGCATCGAAACCGACTGTTTTTTTATTGATCCTTCTCTGAATGATCTTTTCCAGACCGAAAAAAGCACCGCCAGCGATAAATAAAATGTTTTTTGTATCTATCTCGATGAATTCCTGATGCGGATGTTTTCTGCCGCCTTTAGGAGGAACATTTACTTTCGCTCCTTCCAGGATTTTCAAAAGTGCCTGTTGAACTCCTTCTCCGGAAACATCTCTGGTTATGGAAGGAGCTTCCGACTTCCTGGCGATCTTATCCAATTCGTCAATGTAGATAATTCCCTTTTCAGCCTTTTCCACATCATAATTCGCATTCTGCAGCAGTCTGACTAAAATATTTTCTACATCCTCGCCCACATATCCGGCTTCGGTTAGAGTTGTTGCATCTGCAATAGCAAAAGGAACTTTGAGGAGTTTTGCTAAAGTTTCAGCGATCAGAGTTTTACCTGAACCTGTTGGACCGATCATCATGATATTGCTTTTTTCAATTTCAATATCATCATTTTTTTTCTGCTTGAAAATCCTTTTGTAATGATTATAAACAGCTACGGAAATTGTCTGTTTTGCTTTTTCCTGACCAATAACATACTGGTTCAGAAAATTGTGAATTTCACGAGGAGTTGGAAGAATAAAATGATCCAATTCTTCTTTTTGATGATCGGATTCCACGATCGTTGAACACATGGCAATGCATTCTTCACATATATTTCCGGTTATTCCTTTGATCAAATATTTGGTTTCTGCTTCTGTTCGATTACAAAACGAACAACGGTGTAAATTATAAGAATCCAAAGTATCTCCTTATTTGTTTTGTCATTCTTCCCGAAGGCTTTCGGGATTCCTGCTTTTCTCTCTAAATCTTGAAATTCTTCTTGCTTTTTTTTTACAAGATTAAGAATCTCCAGCGTCAAAGTTCCTTGTCTAATTTAGGATGATGATTCCTCGGAAGAAAAGTTGAAAGACTCCATCTCTTTCAAGAAAGAGAAGTTATCAGAATGCAAGCGTATACATTTTATTTCTCTTTTTCTTTTACAGTTTCCTTCCTGGAAACGATCACTTCGTCGATAAGACCATAGTCTAGAGCATCTTCCGAACTCATGAAAAAATTCCGGTCTGTATCCTTTAAGATTTTTTCTATGGGCTGATCCGTATGTTTCTGTAATATCTTATTCAATCTTTCTTTAAGGAGCAGGATTTCTTTTGTCTGAATTTCAATATCAGAAGCCTGACCTCGCACACCTCCGAGAGGTTGATGGATCATTATCCTGCAATTCGGTAAGGCAAAGCGCTTGGTTTTCTGTCCTGCAGCGAGCAAAAGTGAACCCATACTCGAAGCTTGTCCAATACAAATTGTACTTACTTCCGGTCTGATATACTGCATGGTATCATAGATTGCCAAACCTGCTGTAACCGAACCTCCGGGACTATTGATATACATATAAATATCTTTTTCAGGATCTTCTGCTTCCAGATGCAGAAGTTGGGCGATAACTACATTAGCAATGTTGTCGTCTATAGGTGAGCCAAGAAATACGATCCTGTCTTTTAATAATCTTGAATAAATATCATAAGCTCTTTCTACTTTTCCGTTCTGTTCAACTACAATTGGAACATAAGGCATATTGAATCTCCTTTATTTATCATTTAAATATATGTCTTTCTGAGAGGTTTCTTGCAAAGACAATCTTCCGAAGAATCTCATTATAAGAGGAGTTCCTTCGAGAGAAACGCAAGAAAAGCTACTCATGATGATAAAACATTCAATAGCAGAATCTTTTATCAAATAATTATAATCTAATATGATTTATTAAACTTGCCAAATTTCAAAAATTTGGCATGTTTTTATTGTTACTTTTTCTCTTCTTCTTTTTTTGGATAAGGAACAAATGTTGAGGATTTCTCAATTATCTCAAATAATTTATTCTCTTTTATTTGAAATAAAAATTCTTCACTCTCTATCTGTTTTTTATACATTTTCTTGTATTTTTCAACATCCATGTTCAGATTTTCCGCTGCTTCTTTGATGACATTTTCTTTATCTTCATCAGTTACTTCGATATTTTCTTTTTTCAGAATTTCCTGGATTAGATAAGTGCCTTTTAGATTATGTTCGGCAATTTCCTGAAAAATCGGCAGTATTTTTTCAATATCATCCTGCCCTGATTTAGAATAAGATTTTGCCATTTCGCGAGCATAGTTTGTTTTTATCGAATTAGGAATATCAATTTGATTCTCTTCAATTAGTTTATTTATAATAGCTTCTTTTATTGCTTTTTTATTTTCAATCTCAATCCCGATTTTAAGATCTTCAGTAATTTTTTCTTTCATCTCCTGCAGGGACTCAAATTCAAGATCTTTGGCAAAATCATCATCGATTTCAGGCAATTGTTTTCTTTTAATGGAAGTTATCTGAACTAAAAAATTCCGGTCTTTAATATTCGATGAAATATCTTTATCTTGAGATTCCTGCTTGGCGTCGAATAGTTTTGTTTTGATCTCATCCCCGATTTTCTTTCCTGTAAGTTTTTTATTAAATTCTTCGGAATATGGATTATCTCCTAGAAAAAATTGCCTGTCAATTTCTTTTGTGATCACATCGTTTTCATCCAAAAAACAGAATTTTGATAAAATAATATCACCAATTTCGGAAGGACTATCAGCATCGATAACAGTTGCTAATTTATCCCTGAATTCTTCTATCCTGACATCCAGCATCTCTTCTTTGAATTTATATGGTTCAAAAGGGATTTCAAGATTTGTATATTTGTTGATCTTGATTTCCGGAAAAATCTCAAAATGAAAGCTTGCGATCAGGTCTTTACCTTTTTCCCAATCAACTTTTTTATATTCTCCCGGACTGACCGGTTTAAGATCGATCTCATCAATTGCTTTTTCATAATAATTTTTGATCTTATCATTAAGGAATTCATCCTTGAGATGATCACCGTAAGTTCTTTCGATCATACTAATCGGAGCTTTTCCTTTACGAAAACCAGGGATGACAATATTTTTTTTCAGCTGATTCAAATTAGAATTGTAATCATGTAAAACTTCATCTGCTTCTATGGTGATAATCAGTTCTCTTACACATGGATCGATCTTTTTGATTTCAGTTTTCATTTTTCTCCTTCATTATATCAATAATGCGAAAGAGGGGACTCGAACCCCTATGAAATTGCTTTCACTGGATTCTAAGTCCAGCGCGTCTACCAATTCCGCCACTTTCGCGAGTTATTGTTTTTCGGCTTTAAATAAAATATAAATGATAAAATTTTTATTCCAATTTCATTTACGAAATCGAGATTAAGGCATTTCTTGATATATCTTCTCGTATTTCTGCTCTAAATCTTTTTCTCCTGATTTTTTGGCAGATTGATAGAGGAGTTGGACAGCTTCTTTTGAAGTATTATCATTATTATACCAGAGTTTAGCATATTTCAGAACATCGTCGTATTTTTCACTATTGTAAAGCTCATAACATAGATAAGACAGGTCTTGAACATCCAGCTCATCTCCTGCCAGATCGATTTCCATTTTCCAGTATTTCAGTTTTTTATCATTCAGTTCCAGATTAGAAGCAAATACTCTGGAATTAAAAATTGCGTCTAAATTTTGAGGATCTAATTCAATTATTTTTTCAAAGGTTTCCAGGGCTTTTTCCGGTTTTTCCAATTGTTCGTAACAAAGGCCCATCGTGAAAAGAACATCAGTATTATTTTCATCGAGTTTAATAACTTCCAAATACCAGTTCAAAGCATTTTCATAATCATTGATATTATAGTAATAGTCTGCAATTTGTGATTTCACGATAGCATTATCAGGTTCGATTTCGGAAATTTTTATCCTGTATTTGATCGCATTATCATAATCTTCTTTTTTCAGGTAAGAATTCATGATAAAAACAACAACATTGCTGCTGTCAGGAGCAATTTCCAGAAGAGTCGAAGCTTGTGAAATAACCTCGTCATAGTTTTCATTTTTATATTGCTCATAAATATTATTATATAGTTTTTGATAAATACTGGTTTTGAACTTTTGTATTTTTTCCAGACTAAAATTCTTATCAATATCTTTAGAAAATTTCTTTATCTCTTTATCAGCCTTTTTAGGATTATCCGCATTTTCTTTCTTGATCTTTTCAATAACGGTATTAGTTAATTCGATCGCTTTATCAAAAAATTTATTTGCTTCCAGATAATTTTCTGTATAATAATGACATAATGAAATATTATAAATAACCTGTAAATTGTCCGGATATTTTGTTAGGAGTTCCTCAAACATAGGAAAAGCTTTCTCATACCTTCCATCCTTTCGATGAATTTTTGCTCCCTTGAAAGTAGCTTTATCCTGAGCTGAAAATTTCTGATCATCCGATATTAATGAACCAACTAAAACAGTTAATAAAATCACCATACTCAATACTTTAAAAAATCTCATTTTTCCTCCATCTATTATAAAATAAATCTTTTGCAAAAATTTGCTAACCGTTTTTAAGTCAAGGATTTTTTAAACATATAGACTTGCCAAATTTCAAAAATTTGGCAAGTTTTATTTCGATGTTTATAAATCCATTTCCACCGGAAGAATCGCTTGAACTGGTTCATTTTTAATATTTTCATAAAACTCGATTGCTTTCTCAAATCCCAGATCTTCATTCAGGTCATTATTGAGAACATGTGCTAAAATATCGATATCAAATCGTTCTTTCAATAATAATTCAAGAAAAGATTTCTGTTCCGGGTAATATGTTCTGGCAAAAGTAGTGAGATTTGCCAGTTCTGCTGCTTTAATGATCGCATCTTCGAGGTTTCCGATGTCATCGATCAAATGATTATCCAACGCATCTTGACTACTCCAGACTCGACCTTGAGCATATTTTTCAACATCATCTAAATTCAAATCCCGACCTTCCGAAACGCGGGATTTGAATTCGAGATAAGTATCCTCGATTCCTTTCTTCAAAGCAGAAATTTGGGCGGGATCAGGTTTTACCCAGGGATCGAATATATTCGAATATTTCCCTTTCTTGATCTCATTCGGATGAATACCAACCTTTTTTCCAAGCTTATTGATATTCGGGATCATGCCGACAACTCCGATCGAACCGGTGATCGTGAACGGATCGGCAAAAATATGATCTGAAACACAGGAAATATAATAACCTCCGGAAGCTGCTACATTTCCCATGGAGATGACAACCGGTTTGTGTTCTTTTAATTCCCTGATCTTCGCTAAAATAATTTCCGATTCGAGAGCGCTTCCGCCCGGACTATTCACCCGAATGACCAAAGCCTTAACCTTATTATCTTTCTGTAATTTATCCAGGATTTTGATCATTTTTCCAGCAGAGATATTTTGTTCAAAACCGGATCTTGCTTGCGTAATTATTCCCTGTGCATAAAGAATCGCAATATTTTCCCTGAATGATAAAGGAATAGATTGAATTTGATAATCTTCAAAAGCTATCAGGTTCTCTTTTTCAATTCCGACCTTTTTGAATAAATCCGTTTTAAATAATAATTCATCAACCAAGTTATATTTGAGAGCTTTTTCCTGATTAATAAAAAGTTCTTCTCTTTTTTCATAGATCTTTTTTAGATCAGCAACCGGAATACTTCTCCGATCTGCTATCTCGTTCAGCATATTCTCATAAATATCGCTGAACAGATCATCGATACTTTCCCGGAAAGGTGGTGACATTTGATTGCGAGTATAAGGTTCTCCAGCTCCTTTGTATTTTCCGGCGTGAACAACCTGCATTTCAATTCCGAGTTTATCTAATAAATCTTTATAAAAGAGAATATTGGAACCGACTCCGGTTAGCAGAATTCCGGCAGAAGCAGAAGGATTCAAATAAATTTCATTGGCAACCGAAGCTAAAAAATAATCTCTATTCGTACACATATCAAGATAGGCGATAAGTTGCTTTCCTCTTCCTTTGAAATCTTCCAAAGCCTGGATAATTTCATTAGCAGTTGCAAATCCACAACTGATCCATTCCGGCTCTAATATAATTCCTTTGATTTTTTCATCTCTCGCAGCTTTATCGATCTTTTCGATAATTTCATGAGCTGATGAAATATCTCCTTCCCGCAAAAAAAAGTCATTTTTGATCTCCCGATAATCTATGATCTGACCGGATAATTTCAGATGTAAATAAGATTCAGGTTGAACCTTTACAGCTTTCTGTTTTCCCAGTTTGGTAATTGAATGTCCAATCACAAATATAATTATAATGACGATAAGTATGGATGATAAACACCCGAATGCAAACCATTTTTTTCTCATTTTTCCTCCGCTTTTTTTATGAACTACAAATGAAAAAGGATTGGATATTTGTCAATGATGTTGAATCCATTTATAAGTTTTCTCTAAAAAGGGTGTCATTAGTAAGATGTTAGAAAATTCAGTAATTATTTAGAAACCGATGAATCGGTTAATATTTACTGTTTTCTTATTAACCACCAACTTAAGTTGGTGGTTAATGAAACAGGAAAAAGGCATTAACCGTTTTAACGGTTTCATGTTTTTTGAATCTGACCTTATAGAGTGGATTCATTTATTAAAAAATAAGATTTTACTTGCACGAATTATTATCATTTTATTTTTTTGGATTGTAAATGATTTAAGAGGAATAGAAATATGAAAAGACTGACATTGATCTTATTATTAACTACATCTCTCTGTCTTTCCGCTGATTGGATTGAGCAGCAGAAAATTCTCCCTTTCGATGGATCAGAATGGGATTCATTCGGACTTTCTGTATCTATTTCCGGAGATTATGCTGTTATTGGAGCATTTAGAGATGACGATATTGGTTCCAATTCCGGTTCTGCTTATATCTTCCAAAATGTTGGAACGAACTGGTCTGAACAGATTAAATTAACAGCTTCCGATGGAGATATTGGTGATTTTTTTGGTGAATCTGTATCTATTTCTGGAGATTATATTGTTATTGGAGCAACATCTGCTGATATTAATGGATCAAATACAGGTGCTGCTTACATCTTTCATTGGAATGGAACAACATGGTTTGAACAAGCAAAATTGACTGCTTCCGATGGAGCAGATGGAGATAATTTCGGTTCATCCGTTAGCATTTCCGGGGATGATGTTCTTATTGGAGCAATATGGGATGATGATAACGGAACACATTCCGGTTCTGTTTATATATTTCATAGAAATGGGACATCTTGGACAGAGCAAGAAAAGATAACTCCATCTGATGGATCGGAATATGATAAATTCGGTTTTTCTGTTTCCATTTCCGGAGAATATGCTATTATTGGAACACCCTACTTCAATAATATGGGTAAAGCTTATATATATCATAAAGATGGAACAATCTGGAACGAACAAGCAAATATAACTTCTTCTGATGAAACCTGGGGAGATTTTTTTGCTTATTCAGTTTCAATTGACGGAGATTATGTAATTATTGGGGCTTGGGGAGATGAAGATAGTGGTGAAGAATCCGGTTCAGCATATGTTTTTCATAGAACTGGAATAATATGGGATGAACAAACAAAATTAACAGCATCTGATTCGTTTTGGTATGACATGTTTGGCTATTCTGTTTCTATATCCGGAAATGATATCATAATAGCTGCTCCTGGGGAAAGTGATGTTGGATCTGCCTATATTTTTCACAGGGATTTAGCTACTTGGACAGAGCAGGCAAAGATAATTCCATCGGATGGAACGGAATTTATTTTTTTTGGAATTTCTGTTTCAATTTCAGCAGATAACATTATTATCGGTGCACCAGATGATTATGTTAACGGTGAATCATCCGGCTCCGCTTATATCTTTCATAATTATAGTGTTTCTATCAACGATGATGAAATAACACCAGTAAATACATCGGTTATAGGAAATCATCCCAATCCCTTCTCTTCCCGGACAACAATTTCATTCAATGTAACACATACCTCCCGGTTTGTGACCATCGAGATCTACAACATTAAAGGGCAGAAGATAAAATCTTTGGAGTGCAACATCTGTGATGTTGCAGAAACAACACGG
>DRTC01000405.1 GCA_011372345.1 Candidatus Cloacimonadota bacterium | reverse complement strand
GATAAAAACCGATATTAACAATATTTTTTTCATATTTTCCACTTCTGAATGTCAAATTTCCAGGCACCATTTCCAGGCTGGAATTATTTGAATTCTTTTTTTATCAATCATAACTTCCACATCTTCCTCAATATTCAGCAGGATCAAATCAGAATCGGGATAGATTTCGGACAGTTTCAGCAAAGCATCGATTTCTCTTTTGCGGGTTTGAGTATCCGAAATATCAAAACAAACCTGAACTATAATTGATACCTGCTCATTTTCTTTAATTAAAAAATCACATTCAAAGCCGTTATGATAATAAAAAACATGCTCATATTTCCTGATTAGATGGAGAAAGATCAGGTTTTCCAGTTGTCTGCCTTTATCTTGTGAGAAAGTGTAATTTACAGTTGAAAGAAGACCATTATCTACAGCATAAATTTTTTTCTTGTTTTTTTGTTGCTTACGATACGATTTTTCATTTTGATGAACCACAAAAAAAAGGAAGCAATCTCTACCGTAATCCAGGTATGAATATAGTTTATCTTTACTAGTTTGAAAACCGTTACTTTTCAAATTCTGATAAATTTTATGGATGGAAAATTCTGCTGATACAGTGTTCATTAATTGTTTAATAAAATGTTTCAGAACAATCGGATTCCTGACATTATATCTTTCTACAATGTCTCTGAAAATCATCACATCAAAATAGGACTGCAAGATTTTGCGTTGTATTTCAGGTTCAAATTTCACTGTTTCGGGATAACCTCCGGCAAATAAATAATTATCGAATGCGGATTTGATAATGGCTCTGTTTCGGGGAGAATAAATATCTTTCGGAGATATATCCATAAACCGGCAATATTCATTCAAGGATAATGGATACAAAGTATAGGAAAGGCTTCTACCTCGCAATTGAGTTGCTATTTCGCTGCTGATCATTTTTGATGTTGAACCGGTAATGAAGATTTTTTTACTTACGGAAGAATAAATCCTCGCGATAAATTTTTCCCAATTCTCTACTTCCTGTATTTCATCAAAAAAGAAGAATATATCTTCGTTTTGAATTTCCGGATATAATTCGAAATATGCATCTAAAATAGATTGCAGGTCTTTGGATTTTAAATCTAATCTTTCATCCTCAAAATTTATATAGAGAATTTGTTCCGGCTTGATTCCTGTTTCTAAAAGTTGATTTATCAGCGCAAAGAAATAGAATGTTTTTCCACACCTTCTGGTTCCCGTTAAAGCAATGATTTTATTGGTATCTATTGGAATTTTCAAATCCCGTCTGCATACATCTTTTTTAGGAATTTGTGTTTGAAAACCTCTGATGATCATCTTGAAAACATCTTTCATTTTTCCTCCCTACAAGGAAAAGATGAACACAAACTTTCCTTATTGGAAGGAAATGTCAATAATATTTTTGAAATACTCATAGAAGATTCCTTTTCAGAAGGATAATATTAATACTTTCTTTCCTTATTGGAAGGATAACACGGTATATTCTTTTCTCTTTCCTTTTTCTCCGGTTCAACGGATTCAACTGCTTTACCTTTCTCCATTTCTCCTTTTCTCCTTTTCTCCTTTTTTTATTCCTTCAAATATCCATAGATCTTCAAATCTTCTTCGGTAGCCAGAACTTCACGGGATTTACTTCCAACATGCGGACCAATAATTCCTGCTCTTTCCAGCATATCAACCAGTCTTCCTGCTCTCGCATAACCTATTTTGAAATGTCTCTGCAGCATGGAAACCGAGGCGACATTTGCTGTTACGACCGCAACTGCAGCTTCCGGGAAGAGTTCATCATCATAAGAAAACTCCTCCAGACCGACCTGTTCATCCTCGATGATCTTGATCTCCTGTTCCGGTTTTGGCTGGGTTTTCAGGTAACTCACCACATTATGAATTTCCGAATCCGAGATAAATGCCCCGTGAATTCTTTCTGTCATTGCTTTTCCGGGAGGGAGGAAGAGCATATCTCCTTTTCCCAATAATTTTTCTGCTCCATTGGCATCGATAATTACTCTCGAATCGATCTTGGATGAAACTTGAAATGCAATTCGAGATGGGAAATTTGCTTTAATAATTCCGGTAATGACTTTGATGGAAGGTCTTTGTGTTGCCAGAATGAGGTGAATTCCGATTGCTCTTGCCATTTGAGCAAGTCTGGTTATCGGGCGCTCTACTTCTCTACCGACAGTCATCATCAAATCAGCAAATTCATCGACAATAAT
>DRTC01000404.1 GCA_011372345.1 Candidatus Cloacimonadota bacterium | reverse complement strand
TCGAATTCAATGATCCTCGGATAACTGTAAGGAAGCAAACTTTTATGTTCGAGGTAAGCTGGAAAACCCGGGGCCATTGTTCCCTCGAGAGTAATCGCAAAAACTCTGTTCCCTGCTCCGAAAGTCAAGTAAACCAGACCATCATTAAAGATTTTTCCGATCGCGAGTTGAGTTGGAATTTTACTTGTATAGGAATAAAGGTTGAATATTTTTAAGGTAGAACCATTTTGAACTTTATAAATTTCACCATTAGTATTTTGGATAAAAGTTGCATTATTACCGGAATTTAAAGAATCAATAAAACAAATGGGAGAAAAATCTCCTTCATAACCGGGAATTTCAATACTTGAGTAGGCATCGATATCATCAGGATCGATAAAATTGAGTTTTCCATTAGAAGCAGCAATTATACTCGTTCCATTATATGCTAATTTTTCTGCAGAAATATCAAGAGAATCAACACCAATAAACAATTTTTCTAAGGTCGGAACAACAAGAAGCGACAGATCATCGATGAACAGAGGAGGTTCTGTGATCTCTGATGAGAAAGTAATTTCTTCCGAAACTGTGGGTGAGATAAAACTGAGGATATTATCTGAAACGAACATGAATTCATCGTAAGAATTATCTATGTAATTTACTGAAAGAACCGGTTGCGTTATTCCGAGATCATAAGAATTAGTAAGCCCTTCACCAAGATAATTCCAGGTTCCGAAAACATTGGAAAAATAGCTGATCGTGGAATCCGTATAAACCGGAAAACTTGAAAATTCATAAAGGTTACCGAGATTTCCTATTGAAAAAAGAGTATCATAGGCACTCAACTCATCGGAAAGTTTTTCTGTATGATCAAATAAATGCGTTCCGATCTTGAAACTCATAACTCTTTCAATATCCGTTGAGAGCGGATAATCGCTGATATCGTAAATTGTGAAGATGGAAGGATTACCGTCGTTGGTCAGGAAAGCAGGTTCGGTTCTGGCAGAAAGAGAATCATTATGGATATGACCTATAAACCCACCCGGTAAATATTGATTATCCCAACCGTTGAAATAACCGTATTCATCAAATTTCGGCATGTATTTATAGAATGGTTCGTATTCGGTTCCCCGCCAGTAATATGAATAAACATTGCCGATATCTTCAATACCATCGGCTTCGATAATTCTTACAGATCTTTTGGAGTGACGCATATTAACCGAATTATTCTCAAAGTTGTCATTTTCATAAAGTCTTTCTTCATCGATATGCCAGGCAACAATTCCACCGCCGTAATATTTTTCTTCAAAACTAATCCAGCCCGGAAGGAAGAAATCATATTCGTAAGTCGGGATATTGAATTGGTCGTCGAGTCTGGTTGGATAAAGAATTACCCGCTTATCTTCATTAACTTTGAATGCTGTTGCGCCATCACCATCAGGATCGACCTGCCTGTTTTCGAGAAGAACATATTCAGTCTCATTAAGAGGTATCTTTAGAAAATATGTTTCATCCTGGAAGGGATTGAGTTTGGTTTCACAGGGAATGATATCTATGGTTTCGCTGAAATCTATTTCGGAAATATCTTTCAGAATGCCAGCTTGCCTGAATTCCTCTTCCCAGGCAAGTAATCGCGTCCAGATTCCGGGAAAAACAGGATAACCACCTTCAATAAAATACCAGATAGCTATTTCCTCATCACTATCTTCATCGACCAGATCACCATTTTCATCGACTGGATATCCACCGGAACCAAATCCTCCGCTATCCATAATGTCATAATATCCAACCTCTGGACTATTACTCCAAACATTATATAGATCGATAAATCCTAATGAATGACCGAACTCATGAGCAAAAACAGCATTCACCAGCCCATAGCCGTAGATTTCCGAATAGGAATCGTTTTCTTCAATGATGATATCCTGTGTGATAGTTTCAGGAACATTACAGGCATGATCGATGATCACGGTAGCAGTTGTATCGGAACCATCGGTAACATACGCCATTTTTTCTTCCTCTTTCACATTAATGAAAAAGGAAGGAATGTCCGCAGGTGTATCTCCAAAAACATCGTGCTGCCAATCCGAGCCGGCGTGAATGAACATAAAATGTTCGTAATCGCTGAAGATAATATTTTCATCTTCATCAGCAATAGTAAAACAATCCCTGAAATATTCTTCGAATCTTTGCACCATCAAATCCGAGGATGCTCCGGGAGGATTATAATAACTCATAGGATTAGGTAAAGTATATGCATTTATGGAAGCATCTTTTGCTGGTTCGGGAAAGATATCATATTCCAGAGTGAAGTGTTCATAACTGGCAGCGAGATAATAATATTTCAGAGCTAATAGCTGATCTTCAAAAAAATCCTGATCGTGAGGTGGTCTTCCTAAAGGAATTGGATAATCTGCAACATCTGTAGAATCAAGAAATGTTCCATCACCGGTAGTTTGCGGATCGTCATCGATTTCTTGTTGAAATTCGATCATCAGGACCAGAAGTTTGTTCGAGTTCCTTTTCTTTAAATCAAAATGTCTTCTTGAAGATAGATATTCTTCCACAGGATGAGTTTTTATTTCGAGATTAGCTGCCTGTTTCCCTTTGGTAAATTTAATTTTCTTTGCCAGACCCAGTTGCGGAACCAGAAGTCCGGCAACTAATACAATTGTAATTATGACTTTCTTCATATTTTAAAAATCGACTTTTACGGAGAAGGTCTGGTTGTATTTCTGAAGATCGCCACCCGGCTGCATCGCAAAATCAAAAGAGACATCATATTTGTTTGAAAAAGTGTAATGAATTCCTGCTCCAAAAGAAACGCCTTCGATTTCACCTGCTCTATCGGAAATATATCCTGTTCTTAAAGAGAGCAAATCAAGATAGACATATTCAATCCCAGCATTAAAGATGATCGCTTCCCATTCATCTCCTTTGGGATTATCGATCCAGGCTGAAATAATTCGTTTGTATATAGGATCGTCGTTTGCCAGGAGTTTATTCATATCAGTATTAACAGTTAATTTATTAAAATCCGAATTCAGGATTTTATATGATAAACCCATTCGCCAGTTCATAGGAAGAGGTTCGGCTTGAGCTTTGTTATCGTAAATGATA
>DRTC01000403.1 GCA_011372345.1 Candidatus Cloacimonadota bacterium | reverse complement strand
ATTTAAACTCATGAATTTTATTTTTCTTGAGACGAAATCAGTTGCTCATAACATCACTATTTTGTCAATAAAGTATTGATGGTTTATTTGACAAAAAAATGATTCAAAGAGAAAAGGCATCCAAAAAAGGAGAACCAAAGTTGAAGAAAATTCTTTTTCTTATTACGATTTTATTTTTTCTTTCTTGCTCTTTAAAAGAAAGCAAACCTGAAAAAATATTAGATGATTGGAAAATGTTGTTAGAAGAAGTTCGGGATGATTCAATCCGGATAAATGAAGTTAAATCCGAAATTAGAAATCAGGCATCAGAATTATCACAATCTGAAACTGATCCGGAAAAACTTTTTGTTGCTTTTTCAGGTTTTCAACTTTTGGAAAACCATCAGGACAGCTTGAGAGCAGAAAAGATCAAAAATACAATTATTGAAAAATTCCCGGAATCCGAGCAGACCTATAACCTGGCAAATTCAGAGTTTTACGATAAAGTTTATCCGATCTGGCGAAACGATTCCCTGAAGATCGAAGTGATTTCAGAATTGCTCTTGAAATATCCGAAAACAAACTGGCGTCGCACGATGTATTTGTATTTGCTGTATTCCCTGCAGAATGAAGAAAAAATCAATGATTTGAAAAATGTTTTATCAGAGTTCAGAAACGCTTTTCCTGATGATTATCTGCCGTATGTTCGCTCTGCAAGTTATTTATTTAAGAACAAAACAGATTCAACATTAGCTCTGGAATTAGCTCGAAAAGGATTTTCCATATCATTCGATTATCCAACACTTGATTATTTTCCGCCAATGGAATGGGATTTGGAAAAAAGAGCAGCTTCAGTTAATTCTGCTGCAATCCTTACCGAGATATTGGTTGGATTCGAGGAATATTCTGAAGCAAAAGAAATCTTGTTAAATATAATCGATAACAATCAGCTCGGGATCGATGATGAAACGACTTTAGGTCAATGCTACTATTTATTGGCAAAATCGTATGAAGGTTTGCAGGAAATTGAAAAAGCAAAAGACTCTGCAATTAATGCAATCATTTCGGGAGATTCACGAAATGTTTACACTTCCAAATCTGATACTCTTTTCAGGGAGTTTATGAATCTTCAACAAACAGATAAAAATGAAGTCATTAGCATCATCAGAAATCGGATAAACTATGAAGATGTGGAATTCACCGATGTTTCTGAAGAGTATGGTTTGAAAGATATTTCTGCAGGACGAATTGCCTGGGGAGATTTTGATAATGACGGTTTTCAGGACATGCTTTTAAATGGTAACAGGCTTTTCAGAAATGATAACGGAAGATATTTTACGGAAGTCACAAAACAGGTTTTTCCCGACACGATTCGAGCAAACGGTGGATTGTGGGGAGATTTCAATAATGACGGAAACCTCGATATTGTCACGAAAGAACCTGAATCAATCTGGCTGAATTTTAATGGAATATTCAAAAAAGCTACTGGTGAAAATTCTTTGAAGGACAATGAAGTCTCAACTGAAGGAATAGGAATCGGAGATGTCAATAATGATGGATTTATCGATATTTATTTTGCTAATTATGAGAAGAATTATGTTTATGAAACCGATCAATTCTTTGTTGGGATCGGAAATGGTAAATTCCAGGAACTGACTGAAAAATCAGGATTGATTCCTAAAGATGGAAAAAATCGAGCTGGACGCGGTGTAAATTTCGGAGATTTTGATAATGATTCAAATCTGGATATTTTTGTTTCCAATTACCGTTTAACAGAAAATTTTCTCTGGAAAAATGACGGAACCGGTGTTTTCACGAATGAAGCTCGAAATCTTGGTGTTTCCGGAATTGAGATCGATAACTGGTGGGGACATACGATCGGATCCGAATGGGGAGATTTCGATAATGACGGCGATTTTGACCTGATCACAGCAAATCTGGCTCATCCTCGATATATCGATTTTTCCAATAAAACCATGCTCTATGAGAATCTGGGTGATCCAAACTGGAAGTTCAAAGATATTCGAAGATCTGCTGGAATTCGATTTGAGGAAACTCATTCCGAACCTGCCTGGGGTGATCTGAATAACGACGGATTTCTCGATCTTTATATTAATTGTGTTTATGAAGGACGCAGGTCGTTTTTGTATATGAACAACGGTGATAAAACTTTTCGTGAAATCACTTTTTTAGCGGGAGTTCGGCATTTCAATGGTTGGGGAGTTGCTTTTGCAGATCTTGATAATGATGGTGATCTTGATATTTTAGCTGCTGGTGGAAAAATCCAGCTTTTCAGAAATGAAACTCCAAATCCTGGTAACTGGCTGGAAGTGAAAGTTGTTTCCAAAGATCATGTAGATGGTATAGGAACCAGATTGACTTTATCTAATGAAAAAATAAACTTAATAAGAGAAATTCAGGGAGGTAAGGGAACCACAAATCAGCACTCTTTGGTTCAACATTTCGGTTTAGGAAATTGGAAAATTCCTTTTGAACTTGAAGTAAGATTTCCTTCCGGAAAAGTAAAAAATATCAAAATAAATAAGTTGAATAGATTGATAGAATTTAGAGAATAATTTAAATATTTCTTAAAATTATAAGATAGATGTTCGAGAAAAATTCAGCAAAAATTTTGATAACAATCCCTCTTTAAAGGTAATTTTAACAAGATCATCATTTATAATATTGCTGACATTTCCATTATTGGTGTTTGGAAGAATAAAGAAAAAAATTGCAAACAAGATAATAATAACGATGATCAAAGTAGTAATTAAAAAAAATAAATTAGAATATCTTTTTTTCATCATTTGCTGATATTCAGTTT
>DRTC01000402.1 GCA_011372345.1 Candidatus Cloacimonadota bacterium | reverse complement strand
GCATCATCAGCCAGAGCAGTAAAGGAATTTCCCAAAGCTGCACTTCTGGCGGCAAAATCAACTTTCAGGAAACTGAAACCGGTTGTTCCTGCATTTTCATGGATTGCCATAAGCGGTAATCCGAACATTATCATTATTAATATGATCTTATCTTTCATAATTTTATTCCTTTTAAGATATTATAAACTTCAAGATTGGATTTGCATCCGAGCAATTTATCCCTGTTCTCCTCCAATTTCAAAAAATTTGAAATCGCACTCAAAAGTTTCATATATTCCTGTTTCATATCCTTCGGGACTGCTATCATAAACACCATCCTGACAGGTTCGTCGTCAATCGATTGAAAATCAAGTTCATTGTCAAGAAGATATACTGCAATCGTTAATTTTTTCACGGTTTCACTGCGTGAATGAGGTATCGCAATACCTCTGCCAATACCTGTTGACATCAGATTTTCTCTTTCGAGGATCGTCTTAAAAAATTCCTCAAAAGAACTGACAATTGAATGCTCAAAAAGGAATTCCGCCATTTCGGAAAGGCAACTCTTTTTATCCAGAGCAAAATAATTCATTTTTATCAATTCCGGTGAAAAAATCTCCATAAATCCTTTACCTGTTTAGATAAATAGCTTTATCTATGCTGTCATTTATTTACTTGACTTGAAATCGTCAAATTTTTTTTTGTAAGCAAAATTTATGTTAAGGAAGGAGTTTAGAAATGATAAGTAAGGATTTTTCAAAGAAAATTTCGATAGTGGTGTTGACTTTTATCACACTTTTTTTAATATCGGAAGAAATTCCCGGAGACAAAGTTCTGGCTGAATTTGATGGTGGTCAGATCACAATGAGCCAGCTCGAAGAACGAATTAACAACATTCCACCTTTTTATCAATCACGCTATAAGACAGAAGAAGGTAAGATCAGCCTTCTTGATATGATGTGTACGGAAGAACTATTTTACCTCGAAGCTGTAGCAGCTGGTCTGGAAAATGATGAAGATGTCAACATGAAATCAGATACTCAGATAAAATCTACCCTTTCCAGAATGAGAAAACAGGATTTGATCGAAAATGAATTTATCATCACAGAAGAAGAAAAACATGAATATTTTATCCAGAACCAGGATAAATTTCCCGGTAAAACTTACGAAGAAGCAATTTCCAGTGTCGAAGCCAAACTTCGCAATGATAAGCAAAAAGATTTTCTTGATAAAAAGAAAGCGGAATTTTTTGAAAAATATAATGTCGTCATCGATACAACAGTGATTGAATCTATAAACATTAAAAATATCGATGAAAATGAAGCCATTCTGGATGAACAATTTGTCTTCAGTTCAGAACCGCGAATGGAAAAAAATGTCGCTCTTTTTATAGATTATTTTAAGGGACTTCCCCCACAAAGACAGGAAACGATCAATTCTCCGGAAAAACTGAAAGAACACATCAACGAGTTAGTTGAAACGGATGTTTTTTACTTCGACGCTCTTGAACAGGGATTTGATAAGAAAGAGGATGCAGTTGATACGATCGAACAGACAAAAAAAACAGTGATGTTGAGAACAGTTTATAATCAGCTTGTCGTTGATAAACTCGATCTTGGAGACGATAAGATACGGGAATTTTATGATAATAATCTTGATAAATTCAGTTCCAAACCATATAGGAAAATCCAGGCATTTTATTTCGATAAGGAAGATAAAGCTAATGATGTTTTGAAGAAGGTCGAAAAAGCTGTAAAAAAAGAAAATGAAGATTCAATTACAAAACTGATCGAAGAAAACTCGATCCATCCTGAAAAGAACGGAATTCTCGATTATATTTATCAAAACGGGATTGTTCCTGGAATTGGAAAAGATGAAATTTATTCCCAGAAAATATGGGAAACAGATCCTGATCAGATGAGTGAAGTTTTCAAGAATTCAAAAGATGAGTTTGTGTTTTTTAGAATTCTGGAAGATCATCCGGCAGATCCCCAACCTTTTGAAGAAATAAAAGAAAAAATCAAAATGAGCATGACCAAAGACCTGGCAAAAACGAAATTTGAGGAAGTGACAAAAGAATTTGAAGTAAAATATAATCTGAAAAAATATCCTGACAGACTTGTCATCAAATTAACTCCGGAAGAATATTTCACGAAAGCGGAAAATGCTCAGAAAAACAGAAGATATCAGGATGCGATCTTCTATTACGACAAAGTTATGAAGTATTATCCAAACAATACGGACGACTATAAAGCAATGTTCATGAAAGCTTTCCTTTATGCGGAAGAAATGAATAAACAGGGAGAAGCGATCAAGCTCTTTGAAGAATTTTTAGAAAAATATCCGGAGGGAGATCTGCATGAATCTGCCCGTTTTATGACCAAAGAGTTGAAGGGTGAAAGTAACCTTTTCGACGAGATAGAAGCAAGTGATAAATAATTTTTTGGGGAGGTTAGAATGTTCTTGAAAGGTGATAAATTAAAGAAGGTTTTTCTCAAAGCAAAAAAAGAAAGATTTGGCATCATTGCTTCAAATGTTGTTTTTGACAGCGTGATCAGGGGAGTTATTCAGGGTTATGAAGCCCAGAAATCCGATGGTCTCCTGCAGATGAGTTCAGGAGCTGTAAAATATGCAGCCGGAAATACCAAAGATATGAATACCGGAGCTGAACTTATCTCTTCCATGATCAAGATCATTGCCGGGCAATATCACAATTCCGGGATTGGATTGCACATTGATCATGCCACTCCTAACTACTTTGATTTCATCGTTTACTGCATTGAGAATGATCTTGTTTCCTCTGTTATGATCGATGCTTCTCATGAAGAATTTGAAGAGAATATCAGGATTTCCGCAGAAGTTGTTGAAGTCGCTCATAAACATGGTGTCCTGGTCGAAGGTGAGATCGGTTATATTAAAGGTTCGGAAGATGAGATCGTTTCCGATACGGAATTATATACAAAACCGGAAGAAGCTCTGGAATTTGTACAGAAAACCGATGTTGATCTGTTTGCTGCTTCTGTCGGGACGAATCATGGCGTAACTAAAGGTCATCAGGTCAAATTGAAATTAGACTTGATCAAAGAAATAGACGAACTTTTAATTTCCAATAATATTGAAAGAGGGATCGTTCTGCACGGTGCTTCCGGCTTGACTGCCCAACAACAGCAGGATGCGATCAGAAACGGAGTCGTCAAGATCAACAAAGATACAAGGTATCAGATGGAAATGGCTGCTGCAGTTCAGGCTTATTGGGAAAAAGAAAAAGATGCGATCGTGCGACCGACAGGTATTGCGGAAAATAGTTATTTCCCGGATAAGAAAAGATTCGATCCACGAAAATGGATGGTCAAAGCAGAAAATTCCGTACAGAATGCTGTAGAAGAATTAGTTAAAATTACCGGTTCTGCCGATAAATCGATAATGATCTAAAGGTAGCACATTTTTGCAAAATGTGAATTTCGGACTTTTTAGAACTTTATAAAAAAAAACCAAATCGGAGGTATAAATGAAAAACATTGCCATTAATGGTTTTGGCAGAATTGGAAGACTCGTCTTCCGGGCTTTATTTGAAGAGAAAGAATTCAATATCGTCGCTATTAATGACATTACAGATGCAAAAACACTTGCTCATCTTCTGAAATATGATTCTGTTCACGGAATTTACAAATATGATGTAAAAACAAGTGACAGTCTGCTGATCGTGAACGGAAAGGAAATTCAGATTTTATCTGAAAAACAACCGGAAAATCTTCCCTGGAAAGAAATGAAAATCGATACAGTTATCGAATCTACCGGGATTTTCAGATCAAAAGAAGGTGCTTCCAAACATCTTACTGCAGGAGCAAAAAAAGTGGTCATTTCCGCTCCGGCAAAAGATAAAGTTGACGCTACTATCGTCATGGGAGTTAATCATGAAACTCTGAAACCTGAACATAAAATAGTATCCAATGCATCCTGCACGACAAATTGTCTGGCTCCCGTGATGAAAGTAATTACCGATAAATTTAAAGTTAAATCAGCTTTTATGACAACCATCCATTCCTATACCAGCGACCAACGCATTCTTGATTTTCCTCATAAAGATCTGAGAAGAGCCAGAGCTGCTGCTCTGAACATTATTCCGACAACAACAGGAGCTGCAGCTGCCACCGGGAAAGTCATTCCCGATCTTTCCGGTAAGATCGACGGAATGGCTGTCAGGGTTCCGACTCCGAATGGTTCACTGGTAGATGTTACTATCACTTTGGATAGAGAAACATCGATTGAAGAAGTGAACCAATTCATAAAAGAAGCATCTGAAACTTATTTGAAAGATATTCTCGAGTATTCCGAAACACCGCTTGTTTCAACTGATATTATTGGAAATCCGCATTCATCCATCTTTGATTCCAAAGTCACAATGGTGAATGGCAACCTGGTGAAACTTCTCAGCTGGTATGATAATGAATGGGGATATTCCTGCCGGATAGTTGATCTTATGAAATATATGTCCGCTCTGGAATAAAAAATGCGGAAATAAAGTTTTAATAATAATAAGAAAAGTGTTTGACAAAATAGGGTGAAAAGAGTTTTTACCGAAGTGAAGAAAATAAATAGAAAAGAAAAATTACAGGAGGTTAGAATGAAGAAACTATTTATTAGTTTAATGGTCGTGGTTTTTGTCTTGAGTCTTTTTTCAGACAGCAATTTTATCGAACAAAAATCACAAGAAAGTGCTTTTAAAGCAAGAAATGTTTTAAGGGATGAAGTAGTCGTCTATTTAGAGGATTTTGAAGATGGAATGGGTGGTTGGACTCATTATGATGGTACTCTGCCTGCTTCCATGTGGCATCTCGATGATTTCATTACACCGGATGGAACCGGTCTTTCCTGGTGGATGGGAGATCCAGAACTTGGTGGATATATCAACCATCTTTATGTTGTTCTTGATACTCCGGAAATTACTGTTCCCACAGGAGGTCATCTAACTTTTGATTTTACTTATCGATGTGAACTACCGGAAGGAGCAGAACCACCTTATGATGGTTGGGACGGATGTAATATCAGAATTTCAACCAATGGTGGAACGAGTTGGACTGTTTTAGAAAATGGAACTCCAGCTTACACAAATCAATCTCTTTATAGTTTCGGATTTGAACATGGTGAAGGTCCTAATGTCCCCGGCTGGTGCGGATTTGGTCCCGGTTGGCAGGAAGCGGATTTTGACCTTTCCGCTTATGCGGGACAGGATGTTATGATCCGTTTTGCTTTTGCTTCCGATCCTGCTTATTGTACCCAGGATGATGCCAGTATGTTTGGTTTTGCTGTTGATAATATCTCGCTTGGTGATTTTAACCATGATTTTGATGATGGTAATGAACAGGGAATGACTTTTACAAGTATCGTTCCTGTTGGTGGAGACATCTGGTATCTGGGTGAACCCGGGGATGCTCCTTCTCCAACTCATGCTATGATCTGCCAGAATGATCAGGGAACATATAATATCAATATGCTTAATTATTTGGAATCTCCTCCCATCACAATGCCGGAAGCTGGTGAAATACATGTTGATTTTATGCTTAAAGGTTTCTTTGATGATAACGATACTTTCCCGGAAGTTGATTTCTTTGGTTGGGAAGTTTCTCCTGATGGAGGTTCGACCTGGTATTATATGAGCAATCCTTTTGATGACGGCTCACCAAATTATGTTTATTCAGATGCACCTGATATCTGGTCTTCCATGGTCGAATCTTACACTTTAGATGGACGTTTGGACGGACATGATATGTATGAAGGAACAGATTCTATCTTCCGTATTTATTTCCAATCTGATGGAGATGAACCGATTGGAACCGGAATCATGATTGACGATTTCACTGTAACAAACATAATCTGGCCCGGAGCTGGAGTTACAGATCTGACAGCAGAAGCGAATAATGCTGATCAGAGCGTTCACCTTACCTGGACTGCACCCGAAGAAGGTGGAGAAGAAGGTTGGATCCAACATGATAATGGAGAATATGCAGGTTCATTGGGCTTGACAAACGGCGGAGAATGGGCTGTTGCTACCAGGTTCACTATAACAGAGATGATGCCTTATGTTGGTGGTTCTTTAACTGAAGTCACGATCTATCCTGCTGAAGTAACTGCTGATTATACAGTTACAGTCTGGTCGGGTTCCAATGCCTCTACTCTGGAGGTTGAAATTCCCTTAACAAATCCTGTTATTGAAGATTGGAACCAGGTTACTTTACCTGATCCTATTTTAATTGAATCAGGAATGGAATATTGGATCGGTTACCAGATCAACCAACCAAATGCCAGCACTTACCCGGCTGGATATGATTCAGGACCAAATGTTGGCGGATTGTATGCAAACCTCGGCAGCTGGCAAGATCTCAGTGGTGATTTTGATTACAATTGGTTAATCCACGGATATATCGCAGCTGCTGACGGAAGAACATTTGAAGTTACAAACGATCGTGATCGTCCGGTTACTGGCTATCATATCTGGCATTGTGATACATTCGACGGAACTTATGAAGTGATCGATACTATCGATCCTGCTGAAGAATATACACATGCTTCTCCCATCCACGGTGCAAACAATTACTATAATGTAACTCCTCTCTGGGATGGAGCAGATGGTGCAATGCATGATCCTCCTGCCTTTGATTATGTTATTGCTGATGATGAAGAAGAATTCAACCATGATGACGGGACAAGTGAAGAAGGTTATAATGTGGGTTTGACTCATAGCATGGCAGTTAAATTTACTCCGGATTATAGTCGTTCAACAGGTTGGACATTGACACATGCCAGAGTATATGTTCATGAATATGACACAGGTCAAGTTATCATCAGAGCCTGGGATGATAATGGTGGAGTTCCCGGAACTATGCTTTTCCAATTTGTATATCCTGCAGCAGATTTAAGTACCGGATGGAACACGATTCCGATTCCGGAAGCAAACCAACCGGATTTCGAATCAGGAAGTTACTATGTCGGAATTTTTGAAATGGCAGGACTTTCTGCAATTGGTTTAGATACAAGCGGTTCCGGATACAGTTATACAGATGAAAGCGGAAGCTGGGTAATGGAAGCAAGCGGAAATGTAATGATCAGATCCATTGCTTTAGGTTATTCAACAGGCATTGAAGAAGAATTAACTCCAGATAATGTCCTTTCTATCTCCAACTATCCTAATCCATTTAATCCAAACACAACTATCAATCTGAATATGCCGGCAACAGGTAAAGCTACAATTCAGGTTTACAATGTCAGAGGTCAGTTAGTAAAAACATTGGTCAATGATGTGGTTGAATCCGGTTTAACTCAATATAACTGGAATGGTCGGGATAATAGTGATAAAACTGTAACCAGCGGAATTTATTTCTACAAACTGATAACAGACGGACAGGTTCTCACTAGGAAAATGCTCTTACTTAAATAGTATCACAAAATCATGTAAATTATAGATAAGATACAGCTTCGTTAGCTTTTGCTTCGGGCTGTATCTTATTTTTTTTATTCCACCCCATCCGTCTTTGCCGGACTAAAGCCCCAATTCTCATAAAAGGAAAGGGAGAAAATAAGGTTATCTGATCGGAACATCTTTTTTTTCTCACGGTTAATGAGGTTGTGTAAAAGCTGGCACAATTTTGCAAATTGTGAAAATGAACTCGAAACCTTGTTTCAAAAGCGATACAGGGAATTCAAGATATCAACCTGGCAAGTTGATTTACAGTTTTTACACAAGTTTTTAAAATCGTGAGTTTCTAAACTTTAATTCATTACCAATCGGGGGATTGGTAACGATAAAATATCAAAGAGACAATAAGGAGTAAACATGAAACGCTTAATTTTTATAATGTTATTGATCGCTTTCAGTAGCGGTTTTTTATCAGCAAGTAGCGATCCTTTCATCCCCGAATATTTCCAGGAAAAAATAATCATTGCCTGTTTTGAAAAAGAAGCAGTCGGAAACAGGGAAGGAATCCTCAATTTTGAAATAAAAAACGGTATTGTAAAAACCGGTCTTCAGAGTTTTGATCGTTTAGCTGAGCAATACAGGTTCGTCGATCTGAGCAGGCTTATCGATTTTGTAAAAAATCCGGATTGGAATAATGAAGGAGTTTATATTCAGAATATTTACCGTATTCATCTGGATAGTAATTCCAATATTGAGGAAGCATTATCTAACCTGCAAAATGATCCGAACATTGTTTATGCGGAATATGAAACGATCAACAGGCTACGACATATTCCCAATGATCCTTCTTATCCAGTGCAATGGCATTTGCCGAAGATCGAATGTCCCGAAACCTGGGATTATACCGTTGGAGATGAAGAAGTTGTGATTGGTATTGTTGATTCGGGAATTAAATGGAACCATCCGGACCTGATGGACAATATCTGGATCAATCAACCGGAACTGGATGCCGGAATGACGATCAACTGGGAAAATGGTACTATTTCCGGAGGTAACGGCATTGATGAAGACGGAAACGGCAGAATCGATGATGTTATCGGTTATAATTTCTTTGGAGGAGATAATAACGACTCGTACCAGGATTGGCCGGAGAACGATCATGGGACTCATGTAGCAGGTTGTGCCGGAGCTGTTGGAGACAATGGGATCGGAGTTGTCGGTTCTTCTATGATTGTCAAACTGATCTCATCAAGGCATGCTCCTACTACTTATGATTACGGTTTTGTTCAGGATGGATACAACGGTATTATGTATTGTGCGAATTCCGGAGCTGATATTATTAACTGCAGTTGGGGTGGTCCCGGTAGCGGAGGAACAGCAAATAATATCATCAATTCTGCAACAGCATTAGGATCTTTAGTTATCTGTGCTGCCGGCAATGAAGATACTGAGCATACGGACTATTACCAGGATTATCCTGCTGATTGCGATAATGCGATAAGTGTTGCCGCCACAGACCAGAACGATATCAAAGCAGATTTTTCCGACTATGGAGAACCTATAGATATCAGTGCTCCGGGAGTTAATATCAAGTCAACCATCATTGCTGATAACGGATATGCAAGTTACCAGGGTACTTCCATGGCTTCTCCTATTGTTTGCGGAGTAGCTGCTCTGGTAAAATCAATTCATTCTGATTTAACTCCTCTTGAACTGAGATCAAGGATAGAAAATACAACCGATTATATAGATACGGTAAATCCCGATTATGCCGGATTGTTGGGAACAGGAAGAGTAAATGCCTTCCAGGCAACCATGTATGACTTGATTCCAAAATTAACCATCGAAGCCCATAATCTCATTGAATTAGACGGAGATGGTGATGGTGTTCCCAATCCGGGAGAAGTTCTGCAACTGACTGTTATGATCCAGAACGGGTATTTTGCTGCCGGATTCTGGGCAAATGCTACCGGAGTTACAGCAACTTTAAGCTGTGAAAATCCGGAAGTAGAAATTTTACAGGGAACTTCCATTCTGCCGGATATTGCCGGAGGAATTTCCATCTGGAATAATGATCAACCTTTCCAGTTCCAGACTTCCGAAGATATGAATGAAATGGATATTACTTTGATCATTACTCTGACTTCAAACCAGTCTTCCGAATATCCTTACAATGTGGATCGGGAATTAGTTGCCAGTTTATCGCTTGTTCAAGAAGGCTGGCCCTTTGATGTTGGTGGAGCTTCTACATCTTCCGGTTTGATCATTGATATTAATAATGATGAGGAAATGGAAATCGTTTTTGGAGATCACACCGGAACTTTACATGCTGTAAATGTCAATGGAACAGAGGAAATTGCTGGTTTTCCTGTCGATCTTGGCGGAAATATCAGTGCTGCTGTTGCTGTCGGCAATATCGATGCTGATAATTATTTAGAGATCATTGTTGGAAATGAAAGCAGTCAACTGATCGCTGTCGATCATACAGGAGCGGAAATATTCAATTATGCAGCTGGAGGATTGATCAAGGGAAGCCCTATGATCGCAGATGTTGATGGAAACGGTTCAAAAGAGATCATTGCCTGCACATTTACCGGAAATAAAGCGATCGTCCTGAATGCCGACGGAACTGATTATGGTAATTTTCCGGTAACACTGGCTGCCGGAGTTTTGAGTTCTCCAGCCATCGCAGATTTAAATGGAGACGGTCATCTCGATATTGTTTGTGATGCTATGAACGGAACTCTGAACGCTATTTCAACTTCTGATGGAAATATGTTGGATAATTTTCCATATACATTAGGTGGAGGTTCCTGGAATGGTCCGATCATTACCAATATCGATGCTGATGATGATCCTGAAATCCTGATTGGAACTTTGGGACAGAAATTGATCGCGATCAACCATGACGGAACATTAAATTTTGAAAAAGAAGTTGAGGGACAAATCAAAACCTCGGTAGTTACAGCTGATCTAAACAATGATGATATGATCGAGATTATTTTCGGGAATTCCAGCGGTTGGCTCTATGTCATCGATAATATGGGAAATGACATCGATAATTTCCCGATTAATATCGGAGTTGCCATCGAATCTACTCCCATCCTTGCTGATATGGATAATAATGGAAGTATCGATATTATTTTTGGGGATAATGACGGTTACCTGCACTCAGTAGATATTACCGGCAATGAAACCGCTAATTTCCCGCTTTTCCTGGAAAACACTCTCAAGGTCAGTCCAGCGATAGGTTATGCTGATGCTGATGATGATCCAGAGATCATCATTCCCAACCAGAATTCATTTGTCCTGGTGGATTATAAACGACCAATTGGGGAAATAGCCTGGCAGTGCTTCAAAGCTAATCCTGAAAGAACCGGAATTGCACCTGATTTGACTTCGACCTCCAATCATGAAATCCAGGAATTTAATACGGTTCTAGGAAGGAATTACCCTAATCCATTTATCATCGGAACCGGAAATAATTCTGCGACTACCATTGATTTCAACCTGATGGAAGACACTTTCGTGAATCTCGATATTTACAATATTCGCGGTCAACTGGTAAATACGATTGCTTCCGATAATTTTAGCAAAGGTCCACATTTCATCGGGTGGAATGGAAAAGAT
>DRTC01000401.1 GCA_011372345.1 Candidatus Cloacimonadota bacterium | reverse complement strand
CTTGCTTGATCGCAGTTTTTGTTGCTCTTACAACATTATCTATAGTTTCAAAATCGATATTGCTGTTATTCACAAATTTTTCCTGCTCTTCGATTTCTGCTGCTCTGGTTGATCTATTTTTTGAAATAAATATTTTATGACTTATTGCACATATATTTTCTATTATTTTTTCCAGATTTTTATCCCGCAAAATTGCCATCACAAAATAAATCTTCTTATTTGGAAACAATTCTTTCAGATTTTGAGTTAAAGTCTCGATTCCTTCTTCATTATGAGCACCGTCGATCATAACGGTTGGATTTTTTCTTATGATCTGCATCCTGCCTGACCAGTTAATTTTTGTTAGAGCTTTTCTGATATTTTCAGGTCTAAAAGTTCGATTTGTTCTTTTAAGGAAAAGCAAAAAAGCAAAAATGGCAAGGGCAGCATTGTCCGCTTGATGTTTACCAATAAGATTTAATTTTACTTTTTTTTGAGAGAAATCTTTGCTCTGATAATCAAAAATCGTTCCTGCTGTTGAAATCTTAATATTTGTTACTTGGAAATCTTTTCCTATTTCGAAAACCTGTATATCAAATTTTTTAGCTCTTTTTTTGATGATCAGGGAAGCTTTTTTGGACATTTTTCCTAAAATCAAAGGAGTTTCCTGTTTCAGAATACCAGCTTTCTCAAAGGCAATTTTTTCTAAAGAATCTCCAAGACTTTTGCGATGGTCGTAAGAAATGGTTGTAATAACAGAAATCGTTGACCTAAAAGGATTTGTTCCGTCCAATCTACCACCGAGCCCAACTTCAAAAATAGCATTCTCTACCTGTTCTTGATAGAATTGATAAAAAGCCATAGCAGTTGTTATTTCAAAAAAAGAAGCTTCATTTTTCTCGAAAATGTTTTCCCATTTTTTATAAATATCGATTAATTTTTCTAAACCGATATTCTCCCCATCGATCCTGATCCTTTCCCGATAATCAACAAGATGAGGAGAAGTATTCAAACCCGTTTTCAGACTTGATCCAAGGGACAAAGCTTCACAAATTGCTGCTGTTGAACCTTTGCCATTGGTTCCGGCAATGTGTATCCCGTGCAATTTCTCATTTGGATTTCCCATCAGTTTAAGAATATTTTCCATTCTGTCCAAACCGAGTTTAACATTTCCGGAATGACGCTGATAAATATAATCTAAAAATTCTTTATATTTCATATAATGGTAATATTCATTTCCGCTTCATTAATATTTTTTCGATAGTTGAATGTCATTCAGAGGTTTCTGATAATGAATTTCTAACAAAAAATCTGTTGAAAATACTTTAGAATGACAATCAAATAGCTCTTTTTCAAATGTAAAATGTTAGTTAGTAACAAAAAAACCTTCAAGAAAAAACTTGAAGGTTCATTTTGCTAAATTATTCTTATTCAACAATTGATTCCGGCAGTTTATGATCAGGAAATTCTTCCACATTCGGACAGGTTACAGTTATTTTTCCAGATTCAAAATCACCTTCCATAAAGTATTTGTCACCAACACTTTTTTCTGGACATTCAAAAGTTTTCTTCAGATAACCCATTCTCATCAAATCCTGGGCAGTTCCGTTGAAATCAATTTCTCTTTCCTGCATAAAAAGTTCGATAGCATCATAAATTATTTTCATATTCCTGATACATTCTTCAGCTTTCTGTTTTCTATTGATATTGAATTTCTGCGGTAAAATAAGAATAAATACTAATAGTAAGAACGCAATGATACTGATAATTTTATAAATACTAATTTTTTTCATCTTTACTCCTTGTTACTAATAGTGGTGAAAAACTTGTAGTTTTGATTTTCCGTCAAGTTTTTTGTTTTTCAGGAAAATTTATTGGATAATACTTGACCAAAAAAATGGATTTTTCTTTTAATGAATCAAAAAAAATAACGGAGGAAATTATGGCAAAAAAAATTCTGGTTGCAACCGTAAAACCGTTTGCTAAAGCAGCAGTTGAAAAAATTTCACAAATCTGCCAGAATGCAGGTTATGAAATGACCTTATTAGAAAAATATGATGAACAAAGTGATCTCGTTAGTGCAGTTAAAGATGTTGATGCTTTGATAATTAGAAGTGATAAAGTTACCAAAGAAGTGATCGATAATGCAGATAATTTGAAGATCGTGGTGCGTGCAGGTGCAGGTTATGATAATGTTGATCTTGATGCTGCCACAGGAAAGGAAGTTGTGGTGATGAACACTCCCGGACAGAATTCTAATGCAGTAGCAGAATTAGCTTTTGGAATGATGATCTATCTGGCAAGAGGACAATTCAATGGAAAACCGGGAACCGAACTGAAAGGAAAAAGACTCGGTATTCATGCTTATGGAAATGTTGGTGAAAATGTAGCCCGTATTGCTAAAGGTTTTGACATGGAAGTCGTGGCTTTCGATCCTTATATTCCAAAAACGAAAATGGAAAAAGACGGAGTTATTCCTCTCGAAACAGTTGAAGAATTATATAACACCTGTGATTATGTATCGGTTCATTTACCTTCTATCCCGGAAACACAGAAATTCATCAATAAACAATTGTTAAGCATTATGAAAAGAGGAGCTACAATTGTTAATACTGCGCGTAAAGAAGTTATTTATGAAGATGAATTGGTTTTTGTGTTCGAGAATAGAGACGACCTTAAATATGCTTCGGATATTGCTCCTGAAAAAAAAGATGAAATGATCAAAAAATTCGGGAATAGAGTTTATTTCACACCTAAAAAAATGGGTGCTCAAACTGCTGAAGCAAATATAAATGCCGGAGTTGCTGCGATCACTCAGATCATTGATTTCTTTGAAAAAGGTGATAATACTTTCCAGGTGAATAAATAGTATTCTGAGTCCCAAACCTTCAAGGTTTTAAAAACCTTGAAGGTTTTTTTTCGAGTTATTTTTTCATGCGAAACGAATCATTATATCGTCAATGGCGAATCCTCCATCTGATTTACAAAAATGGAAATCGAGGTATTTCCAATACTAATCTTGCTGAAGAATTCAGCGTTTCCACACGAACTATCAGAAGAGACATCACAAATCTTTCGTCAGTAGGATTTCCGATTTATGATGAAATCAGGGATAAATATCTATTTTATTTCATTCATCCCAATTATCATATTCCGGAAATTCATTTTACGCTCGCAGAAATTACTAGTATGTATTGGGCTTATCAAACTTCCCAATTTAGAAGAAAAGATGATGAAGAACCATTTTTATCGGCAATTAAAAAAATATCATCAACAATCCCCGCTGAAATGAGAAAATTCCTGAAAAAAATGGAGAATAATATCATCTCCGACAATTCTTTTGGATTGAAAGAACAAAATGAGATATTTGAGAAATTAAGGAAAATACAACTGGCAATGATCCAAAAAAAACGGGTGAGAATTAATTATTTCAGTCCGATCAATAAAGAATATAAAGCGAGGATCATTTCACCTTACGGATTCAAATCTTATCAGAATAATTTTTACCTGGCAGCATATTGTCATTCCCGAAAAGAGATCAGGATATTTGCCTTGAACAGAATTTCCAAAGTAAAGATTCTAACTAATAGTATTCATGAAACCGACTTTGATCTCGAGTCTTATTTTGATGCAGGATTTGGAGTTTTTTCCGATAAATTATTCAAAGTAAAACTGAAATTTTCTGAAAAAGCATCTTATTTCGTCAGGGAACGAATACTTCATAAAGAGCAGAAAATTACGGAATTAGATGATGATTCTATTATTTTAGAACTTCCTACTAAGGGATTATTTGAAATAAAAAAATTCATTTTATCTTACGGTAAAGATGTCAAAATGCTGGCACCTGAAGAATTAAAGCGATTAGTTAAGGAAGAAATCAGAGAAATTAATAATTTTTATTAACATTGACTTTTTGGAGTTGACATATAAACGAGTGTTTTTAAAAAGTCACACAAAATTAGATTCGATCCTGAATAGCTCAGCGGTAGAGCGGGTGGCTGTTATCCGGCAGCTGCCGGACGGGGATTCAAATCGTATGATCATTCAAAAAGAAAGAAATATTTTTTCCTGAATAGCTCAGCGGTAGAGCGGGTGGCTGTTAACCACTAGGTCGGGGGTTCAAATCCCTCTTCAGGAGCCATATTAAAACCTCCTTTTGTTGGAGGTTTTTTTTTATTTATTGAGGGAAATATGTTTGCAGTTTATGTCCTTTACTCTCGGAAATATGATAAAATTTATATCGGATTTACATCGAATCTTGAACAACGATTGATTTCACATAATAAATTATCTAATAAAGGTTGGACACCTAAATATAGACCTTGGAAGTTGATTTTGAAAGAGGAGTTTCCAGATAAAAAGTCGGCTATGAAACGCGAAAGAGAACTAAAATCACATAAGGGTAGAGATTTTATCAGGAATTTAATTTTGGAAAAATGAACGGTTGGCTATTATCCGGCAACTGCCGGACGGGGGTTCAAATCCCTCTTCAGGAGTAAATAAAAAACTTCCGAAGATTTTTGAACTTCGGAAGTTTTGTTTTTACTGTGTTTTTTATTTGTACCTATTTGGCGGCTATCATTCAACATTCACAGGTACAAACCGATAACCACCTCTTTTTGCTTTTACATAAAAGAGTACAATATCATTATTTTCATCTTTGATTTCATTCACGATGTTTTTATAGTCTTTCATATTTTCAACTGAACGATTATTGATCTCGAGGATAACATCTCCAATTCCTAAATTGGAACTTGCTGCCGGTGTATTATTTTCAATACCTGAAATAACAACTCCGCTTTCTTCCTCGATTTCATTTCTTTTTGCGAAGTCGCTGTTCAGGCTTTTCACTTCGAGACCAAGCCATTCAGTAGTTGAAGGTGTTTCATTAACTGCAACATCATCCGATGGTCTTTCTGTTAATTCGACAGTCAGTTCTTTTTCCTTCTTTTTCCTGACGATCTTCAACGGTATTTTTTTCCCGATATCACTACCGGCAACCATCAGCATAAATTTTGAGACATCCTCTACCTTTTGATGATCAAATTCAATAATTACATCACCGTTTTTCAAACCGGCATCATCAGCTGGTGTATCTTCGATCACCTGACTGACAAGTACACCAGCGACTTCATCCAGATCGAAACTTTTCCGCAGATCTGATGTAACTTCCTGCAGGTAAATTCCTAAATACGCTCTCGTAACTTTACCGTCGATGATCAGATCTGAGACAACTTCTCTGGTCAGATTGGCAGGAATGGCAAAACCGATTCCCATATTTCCACCGCTGGTACTTGTGATGGCAGCATTCACACCAATAACTTCACCTTTGATATTTACGAGAGGACCACCGCTGTTACCCGGATTGATGGCAGCATCTGTCTGGATATAATTCTGAAAAGTGGGAGAATCATTGCCAAAATTAAGGTTAGAACGACCGGTTGCGGATATAACTCCGACTGTAACAGTTCTTTCTAATCCAAGTCTTCCGAAAGGATTTCCAATCGCGATCGCCCAATCTCCAATCTCAATTTCGTCAGAATTTCCTAAAGAAGCAATTGTTACATTCTCGTCTTTTTCAACTTCGATCTTAATAAGAGCAATATCGGAAGCAGAATCCAATCCCACGATTTCAGCTTCATATTTAGCTTTGTCGGCAAGTGTAACCGTTATTTTTCCATCTTTGCCATTTTCCACAACATGATTATTGGTAATAATAAAAACATCGTTTCCATCTCTTTTGAAGATAAATCCGCTTCCCATCTGCATCGCTTGACGACTTTTCGGTTGTGGATTCCGGAATTGATCCGGGAAAAAGAATTTGAAAAATTCATCGTCAAAAGGAAGACCGCTTCCTGCTCCTGTTTTCACTTCATAATCGACTTGAATGTTCACAACCGATTCACGGATGTTCTTCACGACCTCGACAAAAGGACTTTTTTGATTTTTTGTGAGAGGTAGTTGAGCTAATAAAGTTGTTGAGATCATAACAAGTATGATCACGAAAATAAAATGTTTTTTTTGAAACATTATTTCCTCCAGAAATTATTTTTAAAACTAAAAAATAAAATATATCTTTTATTAGAAATACCAACAAATAATCATAGTTACAAAAAAAATGCCTGTTTGAAAGAAAAGCCGTGATTTCTCACGGCTTTCAGGAGAAGATCATTATTTGATCTTTATTTCTTTCGCCGGAACAGGTTCTTTCTTGGGAATAGATAAAGTCAGGACACCGTCTTCATACTTGGCTTTGATGCTATCGGCATCGCATTGATCGGTTAACGCAATTGATCGACGATAGTTTCCGCTGTAGCGTTCACATCTGTAGTATGAACCCTTTTTCTCTTCCTTCTTTTCTTCCTGTTTGGCTTCGATCACCAGTTCGTTCTCATTGAGAGAAACCTTGATGTTATCCTTTTTGATTCCCGGCAGATTTGCCACGACTTCATAATCCTTGTCGTTTTCTACCAGATCGATAGCCATTGAACGAACATTCTCCTGATCTTCATCATCTTCCAGAAAAAAGTTATTGAAAAAACGATCAAAAGCTGTTCTGATCGGCCAATAATCCCTTGTGTTTTTTCTTGCTAAAGTTTTCATTTTTTCCTCCTTAATAATTCGGCTGCTGTTTCCAGCTCACCATTTTTTTTCATTCTACATAAAATAGAATAATCGAGAAAAACGAAATGTCAAATAAAAATTAGCAGTCTTTCAGGGAGAGTGCTAAAAAATAATTTGGACAGCTTCATAAAGCCATTATATTGTATTTGTGATTCCATCATCTTGATGGGAATTACATAAATGTTGTGTAAAATAAGAAAAATATCCATCTGACGATGGTGATACAGGAGGAGATATGAATTTAAACAGACTAACAGTAAAATCTCAGGAAGCTCTGGAAAAAGCAAAACAGATTACTGAGGATAATAATAATCAGGAAATTACTTCTCTTCATTTTTTGTCTGCTCTAATTTCGGATGAAGATAGTTTTATCATTTCTTTATTGAAGAAGATAGATGTAGATATTTCTTCTATGAAAAATGAGATTTCTGCAGAAATTCAGAAAATTCCCGTGATCAGTGGAGCTTATCAAATCACTATTTCTCAGGATTTGAATAAAGTACTGACACAGGCAGAAAAAGAAGCGAAAGATCTGCAGGACGATTATGTCAGCGTCGAGCATCTGCTATTGGGAATGATCGAGAAGAGCAGAATTTCTCAGCTTCTGAAAAAATACAAAATCGATAAAAACCGGGTTTTGCTTGCTTTAAAAGAACTGCGTGGTTCCCAGAAAGTTACGGATCAAGATCCGGAAAGTAAATATCAGGCTCTGGAAAAATATGCCCGGAATCTGACAAAACTGGCGAGATTGGGAAAACTTGATCCGGTTATCGGCAGAGATGACGAGATCCGCAGGACGATCCAGACACTATCCAGAAGAAGGAAGAATAATCCCGTTCTGATCGGTGATCCGGGAGTTGGGAAAACAGCAATCGTGGAAGGATTAGCCAGACGAGTAATCGATCAGGATGTTCCTGATAATCTAAAGAATAAAGAAATTGTGGAATTGGATATGGGAGCACTTCTGGCTGGAGCGAAATTCAGGGGTGAGTTCGAAGATCGTTTGAAAGCAGTTTTAAAGGAAGTGGAAAAAGCTGAAGGTAAGATAATCCTGTTCATCGATGAATTGCATACAGTAGTCGGAGCAGGTGCAGCAGAAGGAGCTGTCGATGCTTCTAATATGCTCAAACCGGCTCTGGCAAGAGGAAGTCTGCATTGCGTTGGAGCGACGACTCTCGATGAATATCGCAAATATATCGAAAAAGATGCAGCTCTGGAAAGAAGATTCCAACCTGTTCTGGTTAATGAACCGGATGTAAATGACACGATTTCCATCCTGAGAGGAATTAAAGAAAAATATGAAGTTCATCATGGAGTGCAGATCACGGATAATGCTCTGGTTTCGGCAGCGGTTCTTTCCAATCGTTATATTTCCGATAGATTTCTTCCGGATAAAGCCATCGATCTGGTCGATGAAGCCTGCGCCAGTTTAAGAATGGAGATCAATTCCATGCCGACCGAACTCGATGAGATCGAGAGGAAAGTCAGACAACTGGAAATCGAAAAACTATCTCTGAAAAAAGAGAAGGATCAATCAAGTATTGAGCGTTTGAAGAAAATTTCGGAAGAAATGGAAAATCTGCGTCAAACTCAATCCGATCTGAAAATGCGTTGGGAGTTCGAAAAAAATCTGTTATCTCAAGTCAGTAATCTATCCGAAGAGATCGATAAGATCAAAGCAGAAGCAGAAATCGCAGAACGCAGGGGTGAACTGGGGAAGGTTTCCGAATTGAAATATGGTATTCTGACTTCCAAACAGAAAGAGTTGGAGGATTTGAAAGCAAAAATCCGTGAAATTCCCAAAGATAAGCAACTTCTCAAAGAATATGTGGATGAAGAATTAATTGCTGAAATGGTAGCAAAATGGACGGGAATTCCGGTCAGCAAACTGATGCAGAGCGAACTTCAAAAACTGGTGAAAATGGAGGATGTTCTTTCTAAACGAGTGATCGGGCAAAAGGAAGGAATTTCTGCTCTTTCCAATGCGATCAGGAGATCGAGAAGCGGACTTTCAGATGAGAACAAACCAATCGGTTCTTTCCTGTTTATGGGACCAACCGGAGTCGGTAAAACCGAACTGGCAAAAACTCTCGCCGAATTTCTCTTCAATTCCGAGAAATCCATCGTGCGCATCGATATGAGCGAATTTATGGTAAAACATTCGGTTGCCCGTCTGATCGGAGCTCCTCCCGG
>DRTC01000400.1 GCA_011372345.1 Candidatus Cloacimonadota bacterium | reverse complement strand
GATGAAAGAAGTGGGAATTGACATTTCCTCTCATAAACCGGAAGCTGTGCAAAAATATCTAAATAATGAATTTGATTATGTGATCACCGTTTGCGACGGAGCCAAAGAATCTTGTCCGGTTTTTACAGGAAAGGTAGCGCATAGACTTCACATTAGCTTTGATGATCCGCACGGGAAATCTATGGAAATATTTAGAAGAGTGCGTGATGAGATCAAAGCAAAAATAGATGAATTTTCTCAAAATTTCAGGGAGGAAAATTGAGTCAATTTTGTGAAGTTACCGAGAAGAAAGCAAAAGCTCGCGAGATGAATGTTTTTGAAAAATATCTCACTTTGTGGGTTGTTCTCTGCATCGGAGCAGGAATCGCACTTGGTAAAATTGCTCCGCAAGTTGCTGTAACTCTGGACGGATTTTCTTTCTATCAAATCTCGATTCCGATTGCGATCTGCCTGTTTTTTATGATGTATCCGATTATGGTGAAAATTGATTTTGGAGAAGTGATTAAAGCAGGAAAAACTCCTAAACCTGTAATTCTGACTCTTGTTATTAACTGGCTGATAAAGCCGTTCACCATGTTTTTTATCGCTACATTTTTCCTGACCTTGTTCTTCAAGATGGGATTGATAAGAGGAACGGAAATCGTGAAAACAGGGCAAGAAGTTGAGCTTTACCGAAGTTATATCTCGGGAGCTATACTTTTAGGAATTGCTCCTTGCACTGCAATGGTTATGGTTTGGAGCTGGCTTTCCAAAGGAAATATGGGACATACTCTCGTAATGGTCGCCATCAATTCCTTAACGATGTTGCTTTTATACGCTCCTCTCGGCGGTTTTTTGCTGGGTGAAAACAATATGCCGATTCCCTGGCAAACTATTATTTTGTCCGTTCTCATCTATGTTGCTCTTCCACTTGTAGCAGGTTATTTTTCACGAAAATGGATTATTGCTCATAAAGGAACAGCATATTTCGAAGAAAAATTCCTGCCGCATCTCGGCACAGTTTCTATCATTGCCCTACTAATAACTTTGGTATTGCTATTTTCATTTAAAGGCGAAATTATTCTGCAAAATCCACTAACAATTCTCTGGATCGCTATTCCGCTGCTTATTCAAACCTTGTTCATCTTCACGATCGGTTACATCGCTGCTAAGCTTCTGAAAATTTCGTATGAAAATGCTGCTCCGGCTGCGATGATCGGAGCTTCCAACCATTTTGAAGTAGCCATTGCCACTTCAACGATGCTTTTCGGTTTATCTTCCGGCGCTTCTCTGGCAACTGTTGTAGGCGTTTTGATTGAAGTTCCGGTAATGCTGTTTCTGGTAAAAGTATGTTTGAAAACAAAACCGGTTTTTGCAAATAATGTAACATGAAAAACAACTTATAAAAAATAGAGGTATGAAGTGAATACAATAAATTTTGAAATCAATGGTATGGGAATAAAAAACAATTTCCTGTGAATGGGATGCCCTAATGCTATTGTCAGCTATCTTGCCGGGATGCAAGATGTGGAAGAAGTGAGTTTTGATACTGAGAAAAGAGTTTTTTCGCTACAAAGCAATTCTTTCAGTAAATCAAAATTGAAAGAAACTTTAATAGTTCTCTCAAAGCAAGAAAAACGAGAGTTCAGTATTGAAAGATATAAAGAGATTTAATTTTCATCTATATTTTGAAGTTTGTTCGATGAAAATGAAATAAGATATTATAAGAAACAGGAGAGAAATCAATGATTGATACTATCTTTACATGGTT